>CAMYYQ010000024.1 GCA_947303535.1 uncultured Ruminococcus sp. | reverse complement strand
ACTATCTTTCCCAAAAGGTCAGCTATTAGCCAGAATGCTGCCAGATGAAGAATTATTATAACTACCGCATAGGTATTTATCAGTGCGAAACAGCCTATGCCGATCAATGGAACAAGGCACAGCAGCCATGAGAGATTCTTGTGGTTTTCGGCTATTTTCTGTATAAATCCGAATTTATGGAATCTTGTGAGAAGATAAAATATACTTCCAAGACTTATAACGCCTGCAAGTGCAAAAAGTATCAGCCAGAACATATTACACCTCCGATAATATCGCGTACAACGTCCGCATCTGCATTATATGGACAGCTTGCAAGCTTTTTAGGATTGCCGAGGAGTATTTCCCCAGCCTTTTCCAGAAGCTCCTGTGACACGTTTACAGGGCTTATATCAGCAATGAACTGTCCAAGCAGGTCTGTATCTGCAAAGCCTGTCATGGACAGAACGTGTTCACGGTCGGAGCGGTCGGCATTTCTGAGATAGCCGCGCTGAAAAGCTCCCACAGCCGCACCGTGAGGGGTACCGCCCTCATAGGTGAGAGTATAGCTGAGAGCATGAGGCAGGGTAGTGCCTGTCTGAGCAATAGCCATTCCGCCCAGCGTAGAAGCGGTGAGCAGGTCATTGGCAGTATTTATGTCAAGGGGCATATCTCCTGCAAGGAAGTCCTTGCAGCTTTTCCAGAGCTTCATGCCATTATCGGCGCACATACGGCTGAGCGGTGAAGCAGAGGAGTGGATATAGCTTTCTATCATATGGCTGAGAGCGTCAACAGCAGTATTTGCAATGAGCTGTTTCGGCGCAGTAAGCAGGTATTTACCATCGCAGAGAGCGAGGCTCGGGAACACCTTGTGTACCATAGACATTTTTGTTTTCAGGTCGTGCCGCGTGAGTACAGAAACTCCCGTTACCTCAGAGCCTGTTCCGCAGGTGGTGGGGACAGCAGCTAATGGCAGAAAATGGGGAGCAGCAGAATTGTCATACATAAGCTCCCATGAGCTTTCGGGATTTTTCATCATTACTGCCACAGCTTTTGAAGCATCGAGAGCTGAACCGCCGCCGACTCCGATAACGAAGTCAGCACCGCAGGAAAGTCCCATATCCCGTGCTTTCATAACAGTTTCAACGGAAGGGTTCTCCTCAGTCTCATTGAATACCGTATATTTTACGCTGTGCATCTCAAGAGCAGTGATAACATCATCAAGAGAGCCGTTTCGCTGTGAAGAATTATGTCCTGTAACTATAAGTGCGTGAGTACCGAGAGCTGCTAAGTCATTGCTGTGAGAAACAACGCAGTCAGATTCATAAATTACCTTTGCAGGCATGAAAAACATCATATTTTTACCTCATTCGTTATATAGAATACTCTTTTTTTACCTATAATAATATTGTACCTGTTTTGAAGAGCAGTGTCAATACATGGGTAGAAAAAACGCTTTTTTGTAGCATATAATCTCCTGTTTCAACTGTAGGTTGAAAACAGTGGAAAAGTTATGGTATAATGAGTACAGCATTATAATACAGCACAAATCTGATATAATTACAGTTTATTATTCTGCGAAAGGGGATACCGATGTAATGGAGAGAAAAGACAACAGAATATTTACTGCTTCATCGGCTGAGATCGCGGAAAAAATGGGCGTAGGCTGGAACTGCGGAAATACCCTCGAAGCGAATTTCGGCGGTATACCCAGCGAGACTGTATGGGGCAATCCGAAAACCTCACAGGAGATAATAGACGCTGTTGCCGATGCAGGCTTTAATACCGTAAGGATACCCATAACCTACCTCAGCAAGATAGATGATGAAAACGGCTATATGATCGACCATGAATGGCTCGAAAGAATAGCAGAGGTAGTTGATTACTGCTATAAAAGGGAAATGTTCGTGATAATCAATATCCACGGCGATGCCTACCACACCATAAAAGGCGGCTGGCTGTTCTGTGATGAAGAAGATCAGGAACGCATAAAGAATAAATTCAAAGCTGTGTGGAGGCAGGTGGCTGAACGTTTTGCAGACCTTGACGAGCACCTCATATTCGAGAGCATGAACGAGGTCTTTGACGGCGTATATCACGATCCCGTACCCGAGTATTATGTGAATATCAATGATTACAACCGCATATTCGTTGATACAGTCCGCGAATGTGGCAAGAACAATACCCACCGCTGGCTCATGGTCTGCGGCTGGAATACAAATATAGACTATACCTGCGGGGATTACGGCTTCTGTTTTCCCGAGGACAATGGCAATACCGCAGATGAGGGAAGGCTTATCCTTTCCGTGCATTTTTACGACCCTTGGGACTACTGCGGCGAAGAGGAAAAGGACGTTTTCCTCTGGGGCGAAAAGGGACAGAAAATATCCGACGAGTACGGACTTTCACCTGACAGCGTTGCCAACTGGGGCGACGAGAACCATATGCAGTTCCAGTTTGAAAAGCTGAAAAAGAAGTATATCGACAAGGGCATACCTGTTGTACTGGGGGAATTCGGCTGTATCGACAAGGGCATAGCAAATGAGGCTATATCAAACAAAA
This sequence comes from uncultured Ruminococcus sp., assembly GCA_947303535.1. The sequence goes on along the minus strand of CAMYYQ010000024.1, from coordinate 6,359 downwards.
TAGCCGAGAACCGTGCGTATTACAACGGTTTTGTTGCAGGAACTGCCGCAAAGAACGGTATAACTCCCATATACTGGGACAACGGCTTCAACGGAAAGTACGGTCTTGCGCTCTTTGACAGGCGGAATCTCACACAGACTCAGCCTGCTATAATCGAAGCCATAGTAAAAGGCGTAAAAAACAAAGACCCAATGGCAGGTCTTTGCGTAAGAAAAAATCATAACTAAAGAAAAAAGCTCCCAAAAAGGGAGCTTTTCCTGTTATTTGATTTGTTTTACCTTAACATCGGTAAGTTCAATTCCGGAACGATCATTAGCCCTGGCGTATACGAACCCGTCATATGTGAATACAACATTTCCGTTGAATTCGAGGAAATCATTGCCATACTTGTCTTTTATGACGCAGACTACCTTACAGCTGTTATCATCATTGTAGCTTAAAATTTTAACATCCTCTTCAAGGTCATTAATAAATTTATCCTTTGTTATCATAAGGTCTTTGATATTGTATTCTTCACAGTCGTTTATGAAATAGTCCTTGATAGCATATGCTGCTGCACTTTCCATATTACGACCTATGATGATATCACTTATCTTCCATTCGCCGTTTTCGCAAACGAAGTCGAATTGCAGATTTGTGCCTATCTGTGAATTATCAGTGTTGATGAAAGGCTTGAAATTTGCAAACAGAGTTGCCGAGAAACCATTTTTCTTTATTTTTATAACATTCGGATAGCTTGAATAGCTGCCGCTTTCCACGGGCGGATTATGGAATGATGAAACATAGAATCCGCCTTTATAGGTAATGAAATCAAGTGAATGATAATTAACATCTGCTAAGTCTATAGCCGAATTGTTTTCATATTTGCTGAGATCCTTGTCGAAATCGCTGTTTGTGAAAAGGTAGGCGTATTGAGGCGCGATAATGAGCGTCTCATAGTCGTTGCCTGAATTTACACTGAAAAGTCTGTTATAAAACTCATCTGTAAGCAGACTTTTTATATCATTTTTCAGGTCATCACCTGACTGAAAATCAGGATCGGTAACTCTGTAATAGTGTTTTTCAGTTGCTTTCTGTCCCGGTGCATCTGAATTATACACACTAAATGTAAGAGTATCATCATTATCTACACTTAATGCATGATTATAATATTTATTTTCCAGTTCTGCAAATCTGTTTGTCAGCTTGTAAGCTATTTCTGCATATTCTGCTGCAATGTCGTGTTTTGCTTCCTTTGTAGCGATCTCTGAAACAGCCTCAGTAGATCTTATCTGTTCGGTTGCGGGATTATTCTTTCTGTATTTCATAAATACCGTACCGCCGGAAAGACCTACTACGAGTATTGCTGCAGCTGCTGCAATGCTTGCTAATCTTGATAATATCGGTCTGTTATACTGTTCAACTCCTCTTACTTCTGACTCATCATCGAAACCCACGTTATCTTTTTCCTGGTTATCCATATTGTACTTTTTTTCGCTCATTGCAAAAATTCTCTCCTTCTCAGCATCCGTGAGAACAGGGAATTCCTCCGAAATTTTGTCAATGATCATGTTATCAATCTCCTTAAATAAACTCAAATCAACCCCTCCTTGCCAATGCCTGCTTCAGCGAGAAGTAATTTAAGTCTTTGTTTTGCGCGGCTGCTGCGTTTTTGTACGGCAGCAGATGACATAGAGATACTCTCAGCGATCTCTTTAGCTGTCCGGTTGTAATAATACTGCTGGATTATAATAGTTGAGTCGGGCTCTCCCAATTCCTTGATCTTTCCGAGAATGATACGTGATTGTTCCTTTTTTTCTGAATTTTCCATCAATGAGTCGTCAGAACGCAGTTCTTCCATGTTGTTTTCGTCTATAGAGAAATTCCTGTTGTTATGGACGCTGAGTCTGCGAAAAGCGTCTATAGCTGTATTCCTTGATATCGTACCTATGTATCCCTTGAGGTTGCCTGAAAAGTCAGTATTTACGTCAAAACGCTTATAAAGCTTCATGAATATATCACTGACACAATCCTCTATATCCTCACGAGTCCCACAATTTCTGAGGATATCTATAACTATCGCGTAGACATAGTTACAGTACAGGTCAAAGACTGCTCTGTGACATTTTGGTACAGACTGAGACATAAGCTCTTTCAGTTCGGCATCTGTCATCAGAAATTCCTCCTTTATTTTGAATGCATTCAATAAAAATAATCGAATGAATGGGTATATTTCAGACACTTTATTATACCATTTTTTCACAAAAAAAGCAACGATTTTGAGAAACAGAAAAAAATTATTGAAAAACGATAATTTTCTATTGACAAATGATATTTTATGTGCTATACTATAGTCACAGTAAGAAAACTGAAAAAACACAGAGGAGCGACGATATATGTGGAATAACAACAGATCTTTATTTTTATCCCGTGTACTTACCATAGCGGCAGCAGGTGTGGCTGTATTTGTAGCCTTTTTCATACCTACCATAGCCGAATGGTATCAGTACGAAATGACTGTCGAAGCGGCAGGTGTACTTGACAGAGAGACCATGTATCTGCCCATGTGCATAACCCTTTATGTATGTGACGCACTTGCACTGGCAGCACTCTGGAATCTGCACGTACTTCTTGGCAATATCCGAAAGGACGAGGTGTTCATACCAAAGAACACAAGCTGTCTGCGCAGGATATCGTGGATATGTATGGCGGCAGGAGCAGTATGCATCATATTCGGGCTGTGGAGCTCAATATTCGCCTTTGTAGGAATGGTAGCCATAATGTTCGGGCTTATCATGCGCGTGCTGAAAAACGTGTTTGAGAAGGCTGTAGAGATAAAGTCGGAAAACGACTTTACTATATAAGGAGGTGTTTTCCATGCCGATCATAGTAAATCTTGATGTAATGATGGCGAAGCGGAAGATGTCCTCTCAGGAGCTTGCAGAAAGAGTAGGCATAACAACTGCAAATCTATCCATACTGAAAACAGGCAAGGCAAAGGCTGTGCGCTTTTCGACTCTTGAAAAGATATGCGAGGAGCTTGAATGTCAGCCGGGAGATATACTGGAATTCAGACGGGAACAGGGGTGAGTATATGTCAAGGGCGATATGGCGGATATTAAAGCTTATCGTAGCTGTGATATTCGTATTCGGGCTGTTCATTGCAGGATATACTGCATTTCAGATAAAGCATTATCAGAAAATACCTGTTATAACTGCAAAGGAACAGCTTGTATTCCCACCCGGTTCAGAGGTGAAACTGAGCGATATAGCTGAATTTGAAAGCTGTATAGATAAAGAGATATCAAGTGCTCAGTGGGAGGACGGCGGACACGAAAAGCTTGCCATAATGAGCGACGGAAGCTCACTTATGGTAGGCGAAAAAACAGGAAAGCTCAATGTCATGGTAAAGGCAAAAGGGGACAGAAGAGACGTTTGTTCCGAGATACAGATAACAATAAAATAATGCGGAAATAATACGGGGTAACGTATTTCCGCACACGGGGGCAAGCTCTAAACATAGTATACAGATATTTATAATAAGTCTTTGAGGAGGGATCGTTATGAAAAAAACAGCAGCTACAAAGGTACATGAACTGAGATATACTCACGGCATAGACATGGCTCTGTGTGTGTTTGATTTCCTTATCTGCTCTGTGCTGTGTGCAGGCGGCAGCGAATATCTTAATATCGCAGGCATAATAGCTCTTATAACAGCTGTCATACCCATAGGCTTCAAGCGGCTCTACTTCAAGGACGAATCCATTCCAAAGTCAGTGGGAGCTGTTATGGCGATGTACAGGGTATTGCTTTCGGTACTTATGCTGTACGGTATAGACTATTTTCTCGTAGCGTGAACGGGGGGAGCAAAATGAAAGAGCAATGGAAAAAGGTACGTTACTGGTTTTTTATGTCATTGCTGACAACGATGTTCATATTTATGCCGATGATGATATTTTTTACGGTGTACTGCGTTATAAACTTCCTGTGCAGCCTTGTAACTGCAATAGTCGTGTCATTTGACTGTTTTGCAAGACCTTATGTATGGTACTCGGGTACAGCCATATTTATAACCTTGCTGCTGACAACATATCTGGCAAGAGATATAGCAAATGAAGAATATGGTTCTATCGTGGCAGCTGCGGAGATCATTGCTGTTATATTTCTTATGCCCATACCGCTGATAATGGCTTTCAGAGAATACAGAAAAGGAAAAAAAGAAGAAGCGGAAATGCTTCAGAACGGAGAGAACTATTATGGAGAATAATATGCTTAGCGTATCTAATGAGAGCAACGCTTTTGCTGCTCAGCACGATGAAACGGAAAAGCCCGAATACACAAGGGCAGACGTGGTGATATCCGTATTTGCGATGATAGCGGCGTTTTGTTTCGTGAGATATGTGCTGTTTCATGTAATGGGATTCGTAACAACGGGACTTTTCATAGCTATCATTTCCGCGGCGATCATCTACTTAAAGAAAAAGGAATGTGAGTTTTCACGCTTTAATAAGCTGCTTGCAGCAGTACTGTATATTTTCAGCGGAGTATTTTCAATTACCGCAAATGATCTCATAAAAGGGCTGGATACAGTATTTCTCATAGGTGCAGGAGCGTATTTCGTATACTCTGTGGGAGCTTCAAACAGGAATATCGACCGTTTTCTTCCGTTTGCCATGTGCAAGGCTGTTTTTCAGTTCCCTTTGTCACATTTAGGCACACAGGGAAAAATAGCCTCAGATGTGCTTTCAAATTCCAAAAAAGCTTCAAATGCAAGATACATACTGATAGGACTTCTCATTACAGTACCTCTTACGGCAGTAGTTGCAGCTCTGCTCATGTCGGCTGATGACGGTCTTGAACGAATGTTGAACGGGATATTCAATAATATCGGAAACGGCTTCTGGGACATTATCCTCCAGCTCATATTAGCTCTGCCATGCTCAATGTATCTCTTCGGACTGTTTTATTCAAACGCTCACCGCAACGCTCTCAATGCCCTTGATGAGCAGTCATGCACACAGAAGATGTACAATATGCGCTTCCTGAGCAATCTTATCGTATATACAGCAGTAACGCCCATATGCGTACTTTATGTGCTGTTCTTCATTTCTCAGGCAGGATATTTCCTTTCAGCCTTTACGAATTCGCTCCCCGAGGGCTTTACCTATGCAAATTACGCAAGACGCGGCTTTTTCGAGCTTTTTGCAGTTGCACTCATAAATCTTGGAGTTACCTGCTTTATGAGCCTTTTCTCAAAAAAATCAGGCAGAGAAAAGCCCTTTGCGCTTAAATTCTACAATATTATGATAAGCGTTTTCACTCTTATCCTTATAGCTACAGCCATGAGCAAAATGATAATGTACATCAACAGATACGGACTTACAGCACTGAGATTTTACACGAGCTGGTTCATGGTGCTTCTTGCAGTAATATTCGTATTTATCATCATAAAGCAGTTCAGGTTCGAGATGAAGATATCGAGGGATATATCACTGGCATTTGTGCTTATGTTCGGACTCCTTTGCTTCTCACGTCCCGAGGCTGTTATTGCGAAGTACAATATAGAGATGTACAAATCGGGCTGCCTTGAAGAGCTTGATACAAAAACACTTCTTAAAATGTCCGATGACGCAGTTCTTACGGCGTATAATGAGGACGTTGTAACAGAGGAAGAGATACTGCGCTACAGGTCAGAAAGGGACGATCTGAGAAATTATAACCTCTCATCTGTGATACTCAGCGAGAAAATGTCATAAAAACAAAAAAGCTCCCGTTCCTCGGGAGTTTTTTGCTATATTATTTCAAGAAGAAAACAAAGATTGTTTTCATCGTAAGATTTCCTATCACGGAGACTCCATATTCGGTATAGGGGGGAAGTCCGAATGACCAAGTGTCAAGGGTCTCCGCAGGGGACAAAGCCAAATTAAGCGGAGTTCGTTACGGCTCTAAGCCGTAAGTAAATATCTGCTTTCAGACGGAGCAGATATTAAATTATATAATAGCGCATAAAATGGCATAAATCAATACTTTTGCGTGAAATGTAGTTTTTTAGCGTGAAATGCACATTTTTGTTCATTATTTATTAATATTTAAAGTCTTTGGTGATTTCATGTAAAAAATACCGCCTCAGTATTGAGGCGTTAATATGCTATCATGATATCAGCTGTAAATATTTCTTTTTCGTATTTAAAAGAGAGGATACCGTCCAGCTGATCGACGGCTTCACGGATACTGCTGACGCCTATGCCGTGACCGACACCTGTCTTTTTAGTTGTAAGGTTTTCTGTATCTACCTCGTCCGAGGAATTCATTACGCATATCCTGATCTTGTTATCGTTCTGTACAATGGATATATAGATGAATTTTTCTTCCGAAGATGA
>CAMYYQ010000023.1 GCA_947303535.1 uncultured Ruminococcus sp. | reverse complement strand
GATCATTCAGGAGAAATAGTTTCTGTCATGAATTGTCATGGAAGAGATATCAAAGAAATTTTTATATAATTTTAAGTCGGGCAATTGCCCGACCATTTTCTTGCCTTTTATGTGAATATGTGGTAAAATAATATAGTTGGAACTCTTATTGCACAAGTGATATTATAGGTCACGGAAGGGGAAAAACATGATAAAAAAGGATATAAAGCTTTCAGATCTCTTTGATGAAAAAATGATATATCATGAGTCGGAATTTGAATATGCAGAGAAAAAGGGTGCTGCTGAAATAATTGGCTGGAAGATAGTTTTATTCAGAATGGATAAAAACAGTACCTGTTTTGATGCAATAAGACTGTTTGATATAGAAGATGAAGAAGAGGCGGAGCTTTGTAATTCGATTTTGAAGGAGCTGGGATTTCCTGTTTCGTTCAATTCTGATATTGCTGATATATATAAAGCATTTGGAAAAGAAGACTTTACAGAAGATCACATTACAGGCTGCACAAGGTATAATTACAGACTAAGTGAAGAGCTGTATGCTGCATTTGACATATCAGGTAATAAAATAACAGGAATGGAAATAGTATGCAGCAAAGAGCTTATAGACAGTATTCTGAATTGAAATGCTCCATTTGAAGCTGAAAACGCATTTCCAAGAGGTTTAAACAATGGAAACTAAAGAACTGTTAAAAGCAATAATGCGATTTAATGAAGAAGCCTGCAATTGCAGGGTTATTTCAGATAAAATGCGTGTTGTTTCAGAGTACAAAAGGGAAAGCATCATTGATCCTAAGGACGCTGATCGGGCTTTTTCGGAGCTTGGATTTAAGCGTATAAGCATTAGGAAATATACCGAAGATAATAATACAAGATATATGCCCGGAACACCGGCAATGTCTGTTGAGGATATTTTAGCTGATATATCTTATCGGTTTGGAGTGTACAGTTCTGTAAGAAAGAAGCTATGCGCTGCACTCAGCGGATATACAGACGCTGAGATATGTGCGTTTATTGATGTTGCTTTTGCTATGACATATGAGCTTGAGATATTTTATGTCAGGCTTGACAATATATTCGGTATTACCAATGAGCAGAGAGCTATGTTTGACGGCGAAAAGATAATACAGTACAACAATATTTTTATTCCGTATATACTGAGCGAAGTGAAGTCCCATAAAAAAGGAGATGTATTTAAAGCTCAGAAAACCTTATCGGATATATATGAATATTTATTCAGTATGTTTTATTCCAACGATCCCCTTGAACAGGTAACGCTCGGAGAAAGAACCATAAATGGTGAGACAGTATTCGGCTTGAAGCTTAAAGAAAAGGAAGCAACTCTTGCAGATTTCCTGAAAGAGCTGTTCAGCGATAAAATAGTGGATATACTGTACAGGAAGAAGTACGGAAAAGACAAGACCTATCTTGCGGAAAGTCTTAAATGTGCATATTATATTGCGGCAGGACTTGAAGCTTCCATATGAAACTGAAATGAACTAAGGTCGGGCAATTGCCCGACCTTTTCTTCTTTATGATGCTTTATGTTTGCCTGACGGCTGAACAGGCATATTGTAGAACTGAGCACAGGAAATGTACTTGCCCGAAAAAGCAGTTCCCTCTCTTTTGTCCAGAAGCATTCTGCATATATTGAGGGTAGTGCTGTACTTCTTTGTGTTGCGGGTGTTTATGCACTTGCTGAACTCCGCGGCAATGTCATAAGGCTTTGACACCTCGTCAAGAAAAGACAGAGCTTCTTTCAGCAGGTGAGAGCTGTGTGCATTGCCTGTTACCTTTATGAGCTTTGCAGCAGCGGCTTTTATGATGCGGTTTTCCGCACGGTCGGGAGTAAAAACGTCATGTCTTACGTAAATACGTTCGCGGTGTATAAGATTTCGGCGTATATTCTCAGGGAAGAGGATAGTTCCGTGTACCGTTGTCATGTTCTCTTCGCGGCTTGCATATGTTGAAAGCACGCCGCTTTTGATGATCTTCATTGTTTCTCCTGCAAAAATTGATATGAAGTACTCCATGAAGTTCATCTCGGGATCAAGTCCCGAGGGATCGAACGCAAAGCCGCACCGTCTGCAAAACTCGGCACAAAGCTCTTTTCTTGCATCAGCGATACTGCCTTTGGTATGGGGCAGTATCTCCACAAGAGTACCGTCGATAAGACTTGCAAATCCACAGTAAGAGCCTGCCTTGAAGTATTTTTTACCATTTCTGTGACTGACAGCAACGGCTTTTCTGCCGTCAGCTGCGCAGTTCTCGGCGAATTCGCCCAGCATTTCGGAAAGATCACCGTTTTCGGAAGAAAAGTCTGCGATCTTTTCATTTGCTGATACGCAAAAGTGTCTTGTATACATAATATTCTCCGTTCGTCAGGAAATATCGCTGTATATTTTTACGAAGTGTTCCTTTTTCCAGTTGTCGGGATTACCGAGGCGGTAAAGCTTCTGTCCCGAGTCGAAATGCTTGATATACTTTGGAGAGATACATTCGATAAATGTATTCTCATCGTTAAGGATAAGTCTTATCCTTTCATAGTCGTCGAAGAAATACTCCTGCAATAGAGGTATTATCTTTGTGGAGAAAATATCTCTCAGCTCATCGAGAGTAGTTATGCAGCCTCTGCTGTTCATAAAGTATGCGTGACCGATAGCGTGTTCGCGGTCGTAGTAATACTCTATGCGCTCGTTCAGCGCGGTGAGAAGCTCACGCAGGTCAACGCCCTCGCAGTCTCCGAGGAGAGAGGGTTCGGGCATCATTTCGATGAAGTCAAATCTTCTTCTCAGAGCAGTATCCAGCATAGCAATAGAGCGGTCGGCGGTATTCATAGTACCGAGGATATACAGATTCTGCGGCACGGAGAACTCTGTCTGCGAATAGGGCAGTATAATGTCAGTTCCTCGCTTTGTCTCCTCGATATGTTTTATGAGTTCGCCGAATATCTTTGAGATATTGCCGCGGTTTATCTCGTCGATGATAGCTACAAAGTTCATATGCGGACTCTTTGCAGCCTTTTCGCACATAGTCTTGAAAACGCCGTTATAAGGGCGGTAGATTACGGTAGTATCAGCATGGGCGATATTTGTATCGTTGCCGTATTTATCAACTACAACAGGGCGTATACCCTCGACAAATTCCTCATAGCTGAATGACTGATGAAATGTAGTGAACTTTATCTGTCCCGAAGAAGCGTATTTGTCATAGCGTTCCTTTATTGCAGCATAGGTCTCGCCCTCGGCTATTTTTTCGCCCTCTATGAGCTCAACAGCGTATTTCACCACATTGTAGGTCTTACCTGTACCGGGAGGTCCGTACAGTATCTGGTTGAGAGCTGCTTTTGATTTTTTACGGCGGCGCACCTTGCCCTTTGCATCGTCCTCGTCGGGCTTGTCCTTGGCGTAGAGCATTTCCCACGACATGATGTCAAAGACTCTCATGTTCTGGAACTTGAAGATAGAATTGCGGAAATCCAGTATCTTTCGGCAGTTGGTTATGTACTGCGATATATCTTCAAGATCATTCAGCCCGATATCGAGAGCTTTAAAAACTATGGAATCGGTGACTTTTTCGCAAAGGATAGGGAATGTAAAGGGCTTTAGACAATGAAGTATCCTCGATACGGCAAATACGGGAAGTCCCGAATCCCTGATCTGCGAATTCAGCATCTGCTGAGCAGTATCAAGGAGTTTGCCGTCATTTTCAAGCCCTGAGATATTGATGCACATCTTGAAAAAGAACTGGATAGATTCTGGATTTTTGGCTACAGGTGATTCCTTGAATGATACAGGTGTCGTAAGGAATTCCATTTCCTGTTTTTCGATTACGTGGTTGAACAACATTCGTGAACCCTTGCTCCATATTTTTTCCAGCTTCTTTTCAAGGAGGAGCTTGTCGTTGTGGAGCAGGTGACTTTTCTGGATATAGTGTTTAAGCTCTTTTTTATCGCCTTTCCATAGTCCGAGGGAGAGATAATACATAAGCTCGAGGTCATTGTGATCTATGAGAGTTATCTTTCTGACCTTGGCATAAAACTCCATTGCCTCGTGTACAGAGCGGTATGTTCCGTCAAATTCATTGGGCAGGATCTCATTTTTATGTTTGAGTTTGTCAATAATGATCGTTTTATCCATTTTATCTGACTACCTTTCCAATAATATCCTAAAATAATTGTATCATGCTAACAAACGATTGTCAACAGTATCGCGAATTTTTACACATCATTCACAAAGAAGAGCTATTTCTGTGGCTTAATCAATTATTTTGACTATATAGTGTTCGGCAAGTATATATATTGAAATTTACTGCGCATTGTTGTATAATGATATCAAATACAGCCATTAGCCCTTAGCCATGAGCCGTTAGCCGAAAGAGTTCGCTTACGCTCACATTATTTAAATAATTCGCCGAAGGCGACAACTTGGCTAATAGCTAAGGGATAATGGCTAAGGTTCAGGAAGTGGAGGGAAAAATGAGGATAGAACATATTGCAATGTTTGTGAGAGATCTTGAAGCTGCCCGTGAATTCTTTACGGAATATCTCGGCGGACATTCAAACAGCGGATATCATAACAAGACTACGGATTTCAGATCATACTTCATCACCTTTGATGACGGCGCAAGGATTGAACTGATGAACAAGCCGCAGGTAGCCGATGCAGATGTTTCAGCCGAGCATATGGGCTATTCACATATTGCTTTCAGTGTTGGCAGCAGGGAAAAAGTCGATGAACTTACTGAGCGTCTGCGCTCGGCAGGCTACGAAGTAAAGAGCGGTTCGCGCACAACGGGTGACGGCTACTATGAGAGCTGTATCGCTGCAATTGAAGGAAATCTTATCGAGATAACAGTCTGAATTTATACGGAGGAAGAAACTATGAAACGTGAATTAGGTATAGCAAGGTGCGGACTTGCCTGCTGTCTCTGCTCTGAAAATGTGGAGTGCAAAGGCTGCAAGCTTGACGGTTTCAAGGAGCTTTCATGGTGCAAGGACGCTGAATGGTGCGAGAACAGAAAATGCGGTATCGAAAAGGGCATCAGCGGCTGTTACGAGTGTGAGCCTGCAAGCTGCCATAAGGGTCTGTATGAAAGGATAATGAAAGCCCGCGGATTTGCTGAGTTTGCAAGAAGATACGGTATTGATGAGCTGCTGGACTGCCTTGAACGCAACGAGAAAGCAGGCATAGTTTATCACCGTGAGGGTATCGTTGGGGACTATGACGGCTTTGACGACATTGAAAAGCTCATAAGCTTTATAAGAAACGGGAAATAATTTTGCATTGATATAGTGATATAGGGAGAACAATAATGGAAGAAGTAATTATCATATCAGTTATCGCAGTACTCTTGGTCATCTTCATGATCGTATTCAATATAAGGAATAAAAGAGCTGTTGACTATTACATAAGACATTCCTTTGGCGACAGCAGCCGTGTAAAGGACGATGTTAATGACAGAATAGAGGCTATCTCGCGCCTGTTTGAAAAAGAGAAAAAGGAGTACCCCGAGTCCGAGCTTGTAGATGCTGTAACATGGGACGACCTTGACATGAAAACGGTGTTTTTCCGCGCAGACCATACCGACAGCTTTGCAGGTGAGCAGTGCCTTTATTCGTCCATGCATATTCTCGGCGACAGAGATACGGACGCGGTGCTTAGCAATAAGACGGTGGAGTTCTTCGATAAAAACGAGGAAAAGCGCAGCAAGGTAAGGAAGATACTTCACGGCGTGGGCAAGCCTATAAGCGCCTATTATTCGGTAGATGTGGCAGAGGATATCGACTCGGAGTATCTTCCGTACAAGTTCGTATATCCGCTTCTGATGATATCATTGGTGACATTTGGTATTTTGGGGATAGTCCTGCATGATCCGCTGCTGCTGATGCTTGGCATAAGCAATTACTTTGTGAATATGGTAGTTCACATATTTCTGAAAAACAGCTTTGACAGAAAGCTTGAAACTCTTTTTTCAATGGGAATGACTATCAATGCAGGCTTTGCAATACAGAACATCGTGCCCGAATTTGCAAAGGGAGCAGAGGAAAGCTTCAAGAAGCTGAAAAGATCCGCAAGAATAATGAATCTTCTGAATATGAAAAGCTCGATGTCAAAGACAGACGACCCTTTTACTACGCTTATGATGTATATTACCGACCCGTTCATGATAGATTTTATACTTTACAACATTGGCTTAAAGGAGCTTGAGGGAAAAACCGAGGATTACCTGAAAATATTCAGATTTGTAGGCGAGATTGATTGTTCTATCGCCATTGCTTCATTCAGAAGAAGCCTTGAAGGATACTGTGTACCCGAAATAAACAGCGATAAGCGTATAGAATACAGAGGACTTTTTCATCCGCTCATCTCCGAACCTGTTGCAAACGACCTGACACAGGAGAGGAATATACTCCTTACAGGCTCGAACGCTTCGGGAAAATCTACATTCATAAAGGCTGCTGCTATAAATCTTATCCTCGGACAGTCCATATTCACTTGTACAGCGGAGCAGGCTTCCATACCGCGCTGCGGAGTCATTACGTCAATGGCAGTCCGCGACGACCTTGCTTCGGGTGAGAGCTACTATATTCGCGAGATAAAGTATCTGAAACGTATGACTGAGGCAGCAAAGGACGGCAGACTGCTCTTCTTTGCCATAGACGAGATACTCAAAGGCACCAACACCAAGGAGAGGATAGCCGCTTCAAAAGCGATACTGCGCTATTTTGACAGGGCAAACTGTATGCTCATGGTAGCTACACATGATGTTGAGCTTGCAGAAGCCTTTGAGGGTCAGTACGAAAACTATTATTTCTGCGAAAAGCTTGATGAGGAAGATGTTGTATTCGATTACAGGATACATAAGGGCATATGCCGTTCAAGCAACGCTATAAAGCTCCTCGGCGTTATCGGTTTCCCGGAGGAGATAATAAACGACGCTCTTTCGGAGCTGTGATTCATATAAAAATAAGCCGCAGGGAAATGCTTTCCTGCGGCTGTCTTTTTTGCATATTTCCTAAAATTGTACTGATCGTAAAAGCTAATTTTTATATTGCATTTTGTGGAGATTTGTGTTATTATATAAGGTAAGAAGTTGCGCCATGACGTTTCATGGCAAATATACAAACGTACATTTTTTTGTACGGGTCAGGAGAAGAATATGCCAAAAAGACAGGATATTAACAAGATCATGATCATCGGTTCAGGTCCTATCATCATAGGACAGGCTTGCGAGTTTGACTATTCGGGAACACAGGCTTGTAAGGCTCTGCGTCAGCTGGGCTATGAGATCGTTCTTGTTAACTCAAACCCTGCAACTATCATGACAGACCCCGATGTTGCGGATATCACTTACATTGAGCCTCTTAATCTCGAAAGACTTACACAGATCATCGAAAAAGAACGTCCTGATGCTCTCCTTCCTAACCTCGGCGGACAGTCCGGACTTAACCTCTGCTCCGAGTTGGATCAGGCAGGCGTACTCAAAAAGTACAATGTACAGGTGATCGGTGTACAGGTAGACGCTATCGAGCGCGGTGAGGACCGTATCGAATTCAAGAACGCTATGAGCGCACTGGGCATCGGTATGCCGAGAAGTGAAGTTGCTTATTCCGTAGATGAGGCTGTAAAGATAGCTGAAAAGCTGAAATATCCTGTTGTTCTGCGTCCTGCATACACTATGGGCGGCGCAGGCGGCGGCATGGTATATAACGTTGACGAACTCAAAGTAGTATGTGCAAGAGGACTTCAGGCATCTCTCGTCGGACAGGTACTTGTTGAAGAATGTATCTTCGGCTGGGAAGAGCTTGAGCTTGAAGTAGTACGTGATGCTGAGAATAACAAGATCACAGTATGTTTCATTGAGAATATTGATCCTATCGGCGTACACACAGGTGACTCTTTCTGTTCTGCACCTATGCTCACTATCCCCGAGGACGTACAGGCTCAGTTACAGGAGATGTCATATAAGATAATAGAGTCTATCGAAGTTATCGGCGGCTGTAACTGTCAGTTCGCCCGTGATCCCGAGACAGGACGTATCGTTGTTATCGAGATCAACCCCAGAACTTCACGTTCTTCCGCACTTGCTTCCAAGGCAACAGGCTTCCCCATAGCTCTCGTATCCGCTATGCTGGCCTGCGGTCTCACACTGAAGGATATCCCCTGCGGCAAGTACGGCACTCTTGACAAGTATGTTCCCGACGGAGATTATATCGTTATCAAGTTCGCTCGCTGGGCTTTCGAGAAGTTCAAGGGCGCTGAGGACAAGCTGGGCACTCAGATGAGAGCCGTAGGCGAGGTAATGAGCATCGGCAAGACCTACAAGGAGGCATTCCAGAAGGCTATCCGCTCACTGGAGACAGGCCGCTACGGTCTCGGCTTTGCTAAGAACTTCAATAATATGACCAAGGAGGAGCTCCTTTCAGAGCTTCGTTATCCCACCAGCGAGAGACAGTTCGTTATGTACGAGGCTCTCCGCAAGGGCGCAACAGTTGACGAGCTCCACGAGCTCACAAAGATAAAGAAGTACTTCATCGAGCAGATGAAGGAGCTTGTTGACGAGGAGGAGGCACTTCTCAAGAACAAGGGCGCTGTTCCTGCAAACGATGTACTCAAGCAGGCTAAGCTTGACGGTTTCTCAGACCGCTACCTCAGCTCTATCCTTGAAGTAACAGAGGAAGAGATAAGAAACGCACGTACAGCTATAGGCGTTAAGGAAGCATGGGAAGGCGTTCACGTAAGCGGTACTCAGAATGCTGCATATTACTACTCAACATATCACCTTGATGCTGATAAGAGCCCTGTAAATACAGACAAGCCAAAGATAATGATACTCGGCGGCGGTCCTAACAGAATAGGTCAGGGTATCGAATTCGACTACTGCTGCGTTCACGCTGCACTTGCACTTAAAAAGCTTGGCTTCGAGTCGATCATCGTAAACTGCAACCCCGAGACAGTTTCTACTGACTATGATACATCAGATAAGCTCTATTTCG
>CAMYYQ010000022.1 GCA_947303535.1 uncultured Ruminococcus sp. | reverse complement strand
GCTGCCGAAACAAGACTTGGAATAAACAGGAACGGTGATCCCGAGGATACTGATGCGGACGCATGGAACATAAACAGGGATAAGTCGGAAAATAATCTTGTTACTGAGGTAACGAGAGAAGTGGTCGTTTCAGGCAACTCCAACGGAAACAGTATATCCCTGAGAATGAACGACAGAGCCGGTAATCCTAACTATGATGATACGGCATGGGAAACATTCAGCATTGATACTGTCAAGCCTGAGATAAAAGTTGTTTTTTCTGACGGAAACGGTTCGTCTGACGGTGAATACAAGAATATTTTCAAGGCAGGCAGAAAAGCTGTTATAACTGTTACCGAGCGCAATTTCGATGCTTCACTTGCCGAGATAATGCTCAATGGTCAGAGATTACAGCCTTCATGGACTCTCTCAGGAGGCATTGAGGGAACAGATTCTGCACAGTACAGTGCAGAGGTGACAATTGAAAATGACGGCAAATACACACTTAAAGTAAATTGCAGTGATATGGGTGATCTTAAAGCTGATCCCTATGACTCGGGAGAGTTCATTATTGACGGTACTGCACCTGTTCTGAATGTTATCTTTGACAAGGGCGCTGAAAATCAGCATTACTTTAACAGCAATGTTACTGCTACATTAAGGATAAAAGAGGAAAACTTTGATCCGAAGAGGATAAAAGTAACAGGTACTTACGATAACAGATCAGCTGATTTTCCGAAGACTTCGGATTGGTCAAAGGTCGGAAATGATTATGTTTCGACTATTAAATTTGAGAAGAACGGCGATTACGAGCTGAGTATCTCGGGAAGAGACAAGGCTGGCAATTCGTTTGATACCTACAGCGGAAGCTTTTGTGTAGATACTCAGAAGCCTACAGTTAGCTTTGACAGTATCAGCAAGGCAAACAACGGCAAGGAGATACGTCCGAGTATCCGTTTCGATGATGCTAATATCAAAAAGGAAACCATTAAGGTAGAGCTTGAGGGCGCAAACAGAGGTAAGGTAACTAATATTCGCGGTGAGCTTACCGAAAAGAACGGCGGATATGAGTACGTATTCGATAATATCCCGAATAAGCCCGAATATGATGATATCTATACCATTAAGGCAACTGCCGAGGACAATGCTTCAAACAAGATAGAAAAGAAATTCAGATTATCATTACCGAGTATAACGCTGATAAACACGCAAAACAGCACAGTGTTTTCATTACCAAGGATTCGGAAATGCTTGAGCTCAAGGAAGGGCTTGATTATTCCGTTGAGGTCAGGGGCGGTGTCGATGAATGGACAAAATATATCTATAACATCTTCTCGCGTAATTTCGACAGCGATGCAAGATATACCGTCTCTATCCATTCATATGATGAAGCAGGCAATATTAATATAAGCGATTCCGACAAGAAGAATGCAGAAGTATCATTCTGGGCAGTTCTGTAAGTAGAGAGTGTAATTATTCCTATTTGTATACCTATCAATATCGAGGATAACAGTACTTACAAGGGCGAGAGCTATACTGCACGTCTTTCTGTTTCAGATAATATAGTATTGAAGACTATCCGTGTTTATGTTGACGGTGTGCCTGTAAATACAAGGCTGAACGATGATGAGTGTTCGTTCAATATCTCGAATTCCAGCAGTGCACGTGAGGTTTGCGTAGTTCTTACAGATATGGCAGGAAATGAGGAGGAGTATCACTATAAGAATATACTCGTTACCACTAATATTTTCAGACTGCTTTTCCGTAAAACATGGTTCAAGATAGCAGGAGGCGTGTTACTGCTTCTGGCTGGCGCGGCTGCTGTGTTCATCAAAAAACGCAAAAAGAGACTCCTTTAATTGAAATAAAACGGTCCTCGATGTAACATCAGGACCGTTTTTCATTTTTTTGCTTGACATCTGTGGTTGCAGATGTTATAATATGAAACAGAGTATTTATCCGACAGTTCGTTTGCGCCATCCTGTCGTTAAACAAAACCAGGGCATCTGTGAGTGCAGAGAGAACTGCGCTCTTTTTACGAAACAGGTGCGTCTGCTCATGGCAGACGCTTTTTATTTTATATAGCGGCGTTATGATGCGCCCGACGTGTATCCATGAGGTGATGTTATGTACAGACTGAAAACTTCTGCGGAATTTGACAGTGCTCACTTTCTTGCAGGCTATAATGGAAAATGCGCCAATATTCACGGACACCGCTGGAAAATAGAGGCTGTCGTAAAAAGCGGTGAGCTTGTGACAGGCGGGGAAAAACGTGGCATGGTGGTGGATTTCGGCGATTTCAAAAAGGCAGTTCGTACTATTGCGAAAAGCTTTGACCATGTGCTCATTTATGAAAAGGGTTCGCTGAAGGCTGCGACTCTTGCGGCTCTGAATGATGAGGAGTTTCATATGATAGAGGTGGATTTCCGTCCGACAGCCGAGAATTTTGCAAAGCATTTCTACGGACTCCTCAAAGCAGAGGGACTTCCCGTCGAGAGCGTTGCTGTATACGAAACACCTGAAAACTGTGCGGTATATGAGGAGGAAAAATGATGCTTCCTGTAGTTGAAAAATTTATAAGTATTAACGGTGAGGGAGCTCATGCAGGTGAGCTTGCTGCTTTTATACGTTTCAGAGGCTGTAATCTCTGCTGCTCCTACTGCGATACAAGCTGGGCAAACTGCGAGTCTGCTCCTGCTGATTATGAGACTCCTGAGGAAATTGCAGAGTGGGTGGCTGAAAAGGGCGTTGAAAACGTTACTCTCACAGGCGGAGAGCCGCTTATGCAAAAGGAATGTGATGCGGTAGCTGAGCTGCTCATGAAGCAGGGCTGCCGTGTTGAGATAGAGACAAACGGAAGTATATATCTTGGCAGGCTTGCTGATGCGGAGTATCGTCCCGTGTTCACTATGGACTACAAGCTCCCGTCAAGCGGCATGGAAGAGTTTATGTGCAGGGATAATTTCCGCCTTCTCGGTGAGCATGATACAGTAAAATTCGTTTCGGGCAGCATGGAAGATCTTGAAAGAGCTGCGGAGATAATAGAGGAATACGCACTTGTGGGGCGCTGTCATGTGTATATCAGTCCTGTTTTCGGAGAGATAGACCCTGCGGATATAGTGGGATTCATGGAGGAGCATAAAATGAACGGTGTAAGGCTTCAGCTCCAGCTGCATAAGTTTATCTGGGAGCCTTCAAGGAGGGGAGTATAATGGACAGAGAAGCAATAGAATATCATGTTCTCGGAATACTCAAAGCAATAGGAGAAGACCCGGAGCGAGAGGGACTCAGAGAAACTCCTGCCCGTGTTGCGCGTATGCTTGAGGAAGTTCTTGAGGGAACTGCCTATACAAATCATCAGATAGCAGAAATGTTCGGAAAGACATTTGAAGCGGATTACAATGCCGATATGGACAGTGCCGTTGTTATGAAGGATATAACCGTTTTCAGCTATTGTGAGCATCATATCGCTCTCATGTACGATATGAGCGTTAATGTTGCGTATATCCCTCATGGCAAAGTACTTGGACTCAGCAAGATAGCACGTATCTGTGATATGGCTGCAAAGCGTCTGCAATTGCAGGAAAGACTTGGCAGGGATATTGCAGAGATAATATCAGAAGCAGCAGGCACTCCCGATGTTGGAGTAATGATACGCGGAAGCCACAGCTGCATGACGGCAAGAGGTATCCGAAATCCCAATGCCAAGACAGTAACGGGTACTTTTATGGGGGCATTCCGCGACAGTGCAGAACTGAAAGACCTTGTTAAATTCGACTGAGGAGGATACTATGAAAGCTTTGGTATTATTTAGCGGCGGAGTTGACAGCACTACCTGTCTCGCTATTGCAGTTGATAAATACGGTGCTGATAATGTGCTGGCACTTTCCCTTTATTACGGTCAGAAGCACAGCCGTGAGCTTGAAGCTGCTCGCAAGATAGCTTCACATTACGGTGTAAAGCATAAGGAGCTTGACCTTGCGCTCATCTTTGCTGACAGCGACTGTACGCTGCTCAAAGGTTCAAGCGGAGATATCCCCAAGGAGAGCTATGCCGATCAGCTTGAAAAGACTGACGGCAAGCCTGTTTCAACATATGTTCCGTTCAGAAACGGTCTTTTCCTGGCGTCTGCGGCAAGTATCGCTCTTTCAAACGGCTGTACGGAGATATACTACGGCGCTCACAGCGATGATGCGGCAGGCAATGCCTATCCCGATTGCAGCAGCGACTTCAATGACGCTATAAACCGCGCTATCTACCTCGGAAGCGGCTGCGAGCTCAGTGTTATTGCTCCGTTTATCGGCATGAACAAGGCACAGGTAGTGGCTGAGGGACTGAAACTCGGTGTACCTTATGAGCTCACATGGAGCTGCTATGAGGGCGGAGACAAGCCCTGCGGAGTTTGCGGCACCTGCCGTGACAGGATAGCTGCATTTGAAGCAAACGGTATCCATGATCCAGCTATGAAAGGAGAATAATATGAGCGGCAGAACTGAAAATGAAAAGGGAAGCATCACTCTTCTCGGCAATAACAATACAAAGTATTCTTCGGATTACGACCCGTCTGTGCTTGAAACATTCCCTAACAAGCATCCCGACAACGACTATTTTGTAAAATTCAACTGTCCCGAGTTCACGAGCCTTTGTCCTATTACGGGACAGCCTGACTTTGCGGCAATATATATATCATACATTCCCGATAAGGTAATGGTGGAGAGCAAATCCCTGAAGCTGTATCTTTTCAGCTTTCGCAATCACGGCGACTTCCACGAGGACTGCGTAAATATAATCATGAAAGACCTCATAAATCTCATGTCTCCGAAATATATCGAGGTATGGGGAAAATTCCTGCCCCGCGGAGGTGTTTCCATTGATCCGTACTGCAATTACGGCAAGCCCGGTACTAAGTGGGAGGAGCTTGCATGGGACAGACTTTCTCATCACGACCTCTATCCTGAAAGCATAAATAACAGATGATATTACACAAACAGCCGCCCATTGGCATAATGGACGGCTGTTTGCTATATTTTGGAGGTGGAGGAATTGTTACGTTTGACGAAATCGAGGCATTCGCTGACGGGTATAGGCTTTGAGAAATAATATCCCTGTATATAGTCTATACCGAGCTTGGAAAGCTTTTCAAGCTGATGCTGTTCCTCGACTCCTTCGGCAACTATCTGCATACCGAGACGTTTTATCATCTCTGTTACCGATTCAAACATTATTCTTGCTTTTTCGCTTTTAAAATATGCGTTGACCATAGTTCGGTCGAATTTGACGATATCAACAGGCATATTGATTATGTAGTTGAGATTGGATTCTCCTGTACCGAAATCGTCAAGGGAGAATGAGCAGCCATATTTGCGGAGATACTCCATATTTTCAAGAAGTATGTCCTTTTGCTTGATAGCGCCTGATTCGGTTATCTCAAGGTTTATCTTTTTTGCGTCAATGCCGTATTTATGCATTATCCTGAAAAACTTCGGTGCAAGCTCGGGATTCTCGCATTGGACTACCGAAAGATTTACCTCGATGTATTGCAGACCTATAGAAGCAATATCATGGTCGTGTATCAGTTTGCACACAAGCTCAAAGACTCTTTCGCCTATCTGTTCAATCTGTCCTGACATTTCGGCGATAGGAATGAACTTGTATGGCATTATGATATTGCCGTCTTTGCTGCGCATACGCACAAGTGCTTCTGCGGATACGAACTGCTGCTCCTGTACCGAGTATATGGGCTGGAGGAAAATCTCGAACCTTTCTTCACTGAGAGCAGATTTTATCTCGTTCTGCATAGAACGGAAATTCTCCATATTGAGGATAGCGTTCTTGTCGATAACAAAGAAGTCGTCATGGCTTTCGCTTACGATATTTGAATAATAACGGTATGCCATGCCGAATTCGGCTATATTTTTGAAAAGCTTCAATGAAGGGACAGTGATAAAATGGGGATTTGGGAACTGATTATCAGACCAGCCTGCTTCAAATCTCTTCTTTATTTCTATCATCTTCTTATCCAGCGTACCGTCATCAGGGAAGGCAACGATAAGGTCGTTGGAAATTCCTCGGAATACCTTGTCATTTGACATTTTTTTCAGGTAATTTGATATTTCCAGCAGCAGATCTTCCGAAACTATGTTTTTTTCCATATCTTCGTTGTTTATGATAATGAACGATTGATCCAGCTTATTGTTGTCAAAAAGCTGTTTTATGTATTCATAGAGCATCTGGATACGATATATTCCGAGATTTCGGTCTATACCTGAGTCAGGATTTTCCATTTTCGCAAAGAGTATGGTTATTCCGAGAGCCATTGAAAGGCTTACAAGAAGCAGTTCACGGTTGAAAAGCTGTATTGCAGCACCTGTAGATTCGAGTATCATCCACAGCAATGCAGCCTGACTGCGGTAGGGATTCATAAGCCTGTTGAAAAACAGTATCATTACCATTGAACTGATTATGTATACAGGCGCAACGATGAAGGTATAATTTACAGCAGGACCATAGCTGTATACTTCATTATTCTTATTCATGCAGGATATCGGCAGTATGAACGGTATGATGCTGAGTATTAATGTGACGGCGAAGAAAATATGCCGCAGTCTTTTTTGCTTTCGCAGCTTTACGATATCATAGCATATATAATTAAATGACAGGTAACTTGTCCATATTACAAGGAACAGATATATTTTACAGAATATAGCCGCTTCTCCTACGGGTGCATTTATTATGGCATCTATTGAACATATATCAGCTATGACACAGAAAGTCGTTACCAGAACTAACTGGCGATATACCCACATACTTTCAAGTATGACGCTTTGCCTTTTAAATGAGTAATAGCATATGAGCAGAAGGATTATCAAAGCACAGAACTGGGTTTGAATACTTTGAACCATTAAACTCCTCCTTTTTCTTAGAATTATTTGCTATATATATGTATTATATCACAAAAAAACTGTTGTGTTTGCATAATTATTATAATATACTGTTAATGTTGTATTGTATAGTTTTATAAATGAACAAAAAGCAGCATAAACATAGATACTTTTCGTTTATGCTGCTTTGCAATTATTGTTTTTTATCATTATCCATTTCGAGCAGCTTTTCAAGTTCTACAGGGCGTGAATAATAATACCCCTGTAAGCTGTGTACATGATAATTCAGCAGGATATGTCTCATAGCTGCTGTCTCTATTCCCTCTACGCAGACCTTTGCGCCGTATGTAGAGGATACTTCCGCAAATGTCTTGATAAAGGTGCGCTCTTTCAGATCGTCCTCTATCTTCATAACGAAGCTTCTGTCGATCTTTATGACATCGAATGGCAGCTCCTTTACTATCTCCATAGATGAGAAGCCTGTTCCGAAGTCGTCGAGTGCTATCAATACGCCTCTTCCGCGCAGATTTACGATTATGTTTTTAAGCATATCTATATTGAGAAGTCTGCATCGCTCCGTTATCTCAAGGCAGAGATGCTCGGGAGGAAAGTCGGTATCCTCAAGGGTATCAAATACCATATCGAGGAAATTCGTTTTCTCAAGCTGAGTATATGAAAGATTGACATTGATTATAAAGTCGGGATACTTTTTCATAAGCTCTTTTGCGCCAAGTATAGCAGTTTTCAGTATCCACTGACCAAGCTTGAAGAAAAGAGGATCCTTTTCAAGGATAGGAATGAAGTGATCCGGCGGTACTATGCCGTATTCCTCATTTTTCCACCTGAGAAGTGCTTCCGCGCCGATTATCTTTTCCGATACAGCGTCAACAACAGGCTGATACAGCAGGTAAAATCCTTGATAATCCTGCATGATAGAAGCTCTTATTACGTGGAGCTTTTCTATCCTTTGCTTGTTCTCATCATTGAGGTCGTTGTAGAATTCAACAAGATCGCCCTGTCTGCGCACCTTTGATTCGCCGTAAGCAAAGTTGAGGCAGGCATATACAGTCTGAACGTCTATCATGAAATTATCTACTGTAAGCAGACCTGAATTAAGATCAAGGATAATGTATTTGTCATCAATGAAAAAGCCCTGTCTGAAATGATTTCGCAGCTTATCATATCGGTCGGTCATTTCCTCAACTGAAAGAGAAGTTGATATAACTGCGAATTTAGTTCCGTCAAGTCGATAGATGCTTTCTGACTTATTAATGTTGTCAAACATATATCTTCCGAATTTCTGGAGAACGAGATTGCCGAAGTGATATCCGTATACCTCGTTGATCTCGGAGAATTTACCGATACCTACCATGCATATGCGCATCTTTATATTCTTGACCATATTTGTCTCAAGGTCTTCAAAGAAGCCATACTGATTTTTCAGACCTGTAAGCGGATCAATATGTCCGTGTATGCCGTGGTTGCGGATAGAACCGCAGAAAAATTCGGGTATCTCGTTTGGGTCTCTGATGACTACTCCGCGGCAGGTGCAAAGAACGTAGTCGCCGTTGAGCTTTCGTGCCCTGTACTGCATATCGTGTCCGAGAGTTGTGC
Source organism: uncultured Ruminococcus sp. (assembly GCA_947303535.1). The sequence goes on along the minus strand of CAMYYQ010000022.1, from coordinate 702 downwards.
CCGAGAATATAGCTGATATTCCCGAATGATATATCTCGGCATCATCAGGGTGGATATGCTTTTCCCATATACCGCCTGCACCGAGCATATACTCGGAAGGCAGACCAAAGACCTTTACAGCTGATTTTGACCAGCGTGAGTAATCATGCTTCATGTCGCATACATAGACATAGGTATCCTCAGCCACAACAGAAAAGGCATCAAAAAGAGCATCGAGCTTCTTTTTTCTGTCTATTGGTATTGGTGCGTCGAGACTGTCGGGACCGTGCATATGAGGCTTAACATCCCCTTCTTTGAGCAACTTTTTATTTTCGTACATCATAGTATCGGCACGCTCAAAAACATCGGTAAAAAATCTATCGTGCTGAGGATTGTAAACAGCCATACCGCTTGCTATGACAGGACCTTCTTTTTTCTTCTGGTTCTCGATAACATGATTGTGAAGCTCTTCAATAAGGGAAGTACGGTTTTCAAAGTCTGAGCTTCTGAGAAATACTACGAATTCATCGCCGCCGACTCTGAAAACTGGACTGTGAGTGAATATATCGCATATGAGCTTGCATGAAGCCTTGATATAATCATCGCCTGTCTTGTGACCAAAAGAATCGTTTATTCGTTTAAGGTCGTTGATATCGCAGACTACGATAGCGAAGGGCAGATAGTCAAGACCGTTGTCGATATTGTTCTGCACAGTCTTTTCAA
>CAMYYQ010000021.1 GCA_947303535.1 uncultured Ruminococcus sp. | reverse complement strand
ATGTCAGACGGCTGGAAGAGACTTCCGAAATGGAATTCGTCATTTATATTGAAAATACATGATATAGTTTTAACGCCCGTAAGCGGTTTATGTAACTGCTTGCGGGCTTTTATATGCGCTTTTACTGTTGTCTTAGTATAAAACTAACAGTGAGAAGTATAAAAATAGGATTTCTGATTGTGCAGATATACAAATCGTTGTAAAAATCATAATATTGTATTGACAAACAATATTATACGGCGTATAATATTGTCAGAAAGCAAATATTGCAAACCATAAAATACTATATGGAAAGGAGAAAGTATATGGGTTTTACAATTAATGCAGGATTGCTTGACGCTATGGTGCTTTCCATAGTTCAGCGCAATGACACATACGGGTATGAGATAACGCAGTATCTGCGAAAGGCTGTGGATATATCAGAATCCACACTTTATCCTGTACTCAGACGATTGCAGAAAGGCGATATGCTTGAAACGTATGATAAGGAGTATATGGGCAGGAATCGCCGATATTACCGACTAACGTTACAGGGGAAAACTTCTCTGGAGGAATACAGAGAAGAATGGCGTAATCACAAAAAGAAGATCGACAGTATTTTAATGGATGAGGGAGCTGAAGAGAATGAACAAGCTTGAATTTCTTACAAAATTGAGAAACTGCCTGGAAAAAGGCGGTATGAATTCCGATGATATAAATGATGCCCTTACTTACTACGAAGAGGTATTTCTTGACGCAGGGTTCGGGAAAGAGGAGGAGACAGCAACTTCGATGGGTTCACCTGAAGATGTGGCTGTAAATATTCTCCGTGAGAGCGGTATACAGATAAGCGGACCTGAGTTTTTTGATCCTAAGCCTGCACCTGCATTCGCAGCAGGTCCGATGCCGGGTCCTGTGCCGCAGTATCAGTATCCATATCAGGGAGCGCCTGTACAGCCTAAGTCAGGCAACTGGGGACTTAAAATTTTCCTTGCAGTAATAACATTCCCGATATGGCTTCCGATACTCATAGTTGTTGTTTCAGTATTATTTGCACTTATCGTTACAGCATTATCTCTTGTAGTTGCATTTGTTGTAACAGGTATCGCATTGATCGCAGGCGGTATCGCAGCAGTATTTGAAGTACCAAGCGTAGGACTTATGCTCCTCGGCGGCGGTTTCATAATAACAGGTCTGGTATTGCTTATGTGCAAGCCTGTTCTGAACAAGGCAATACCAGCAATGGGCAGAGGTATAAAGAGCGTATGCAACTGGATAGGCGGTCTTTTCAAAAAAGGGGGAAAAGTAAATGAATGAGAATATGAATATGGATATGAACATGGGTACACCGTATCCTCAGGCACCGCAGACACCGCAGGCTCCTCAGAAGAAGAGATCGGGCGGCGGACTTGTATGGCTGGTATTTGTTGTTATTGGAATAATACTGCTTGTTCTCGGTGTTATTCTCTATAACGGACACGACAAGGATAAGTATTTCAAGCTCAAGGACATTCATCAGACATTCAACTCTGATACAGTAAATAAAATAGACCTTGATATTCCTTACGGTGATCTTATCATCACAAAGAGCAGTGACAAGATGATACATATTGATGCTGAAAATATTCCTGATGAATTTGAGGCGAAGGTAGAGGGAACAACTTTCAGAACTTCATGTTTAAAGAAGAGAATAGGCTTTATCACTATGCCAAGTTTTCACCTTTGGGGCGATAACAGTGCTACTGTTAAGGTAGCTATTCCTGAAAAGGAGTATGCAAGCTTTATTCTTGACATGGGCGCAGGTGAGACAACTGCTTCAGATATAGAGTGCGGTACTTTCAAAATGGAGTGCGGTGCAGGGGAAGTAACATTTACAGATATTACTTGTAACAGCGGCGATATCGACTGCGGAGCAGGTCAGCTGAACATAAATTCTATGGACTGCAAGGAAAAGCTGAAGATCGACGGCGGAGCAGGTGAGATAAACATTCTTTCAAGCACACTCGGCGGTCTTGATCTGGATCAGGGTGTAGGACAGTTTGAGTTTAAGGGTACTATCAACGGAAATATAGATGCTGACGGCGGTGTTGGCGAGATGACATTCAGACTTACAAACCCTGAGACAGATTTCTCCAAAAACGGCGGAAAGTATAAAATGGATATAGATCATGGCATTGGCTCGGTAGATGTTTACTACAACGAGAGATAAGTTGCAATGCTTGACCATACTGAAATAAAAATAGGCAACAGAGTTCATCATCGGCTTTTCGGAGACGGTACGGTAACGGACACTCTACCTATCGGTGATGATACTGTTGTCACCATTGAGTTTGACAGCGGAAGCAGGAAAAAGCTCTGCGCTGTCATCTCGGCACTTGAACGTGCAGAAGAAAAAGATGAGCCAAAACAGCCATGATATAGCATTAATAAAGCCACAGCTAAGTAAAGCTGTGGCTTTTTTAGTAGTAGGGGACGGCGTTCCGCCACCCGAATTTTTCAGTTGAACAATAAAAAGTACTCCCACAGCCTTGACCGTGGGAGTACTTTTCAAATATCATTTATATGAGGAATGTGATAGCTTTATTTATTGTCACAGATCAAGAAGTCTGCGCTGGATAGCACTTGCATCGTTTAAATTAAGTCCGTCGCAGTCGCCTTCAACATCAGCATTGTACATAGCTGAGTCTGTGAGCTGGAATTTATCCGGATTAGCAATGTGCTGCATAATAAGAACAGCATCTGCCATATCTACCTCGCCGTCGCCGTTAACGTCACCGCTGCGTGAATTGTTCATATCCCACAGGATACCCATATTGCTGTCGTAATTATAAGAACCGCCTGAGTTTGGACTGCTATCGCCTGTCTTGATAAGTACGTACATCTGGGTTATCATGATGTCATAGACATCACCGCTTGTGCCGTTATTGTTAAAATCACAGTTTGATGTGATATTGTTCCATACACGGGAAGAGAGCTCGCTTTGTGAAGCGTTTCTTCCGTTAAGGATATCACCGAAATAGATATCGGAAGCTTCATAGTCCTTGCGGTCTATAACTCCGTCAAGGTTTATATCAGGAGCTGATCTTCTGCCTGCGGCGACGTCCTTGCAGTATTCATCGAAGCAGCTGTTGAACTTCTGGGTATTGAATGTGAACAGATATTCCTCAATTCCCGTAGTTTCGCAATACTCCTCAAAATATCTTTCGGGACTGTAGTATTTTGAATACGCCTCAGGTATAATGCTGTTGTAATAGCTTGCTTCTGCATATTCCGAGCGGAATGGTGTATATTCAAGCAGACACCATACGAAGTAATTACCGAGCCAGTCGTCATGGGTGATCGCTTCGGCTTTGCTGCGCAGCTCATTGCAGCGCTGAACAGTAGCTTCCGGTCTTTCCCACGGTATGAATTCTCCGCTGTCCTGCTTTGATTTGCTTAAATTAGTGGTGCAGACGAAATAGTCGATATAATCATTTATATCAAAGAGTCCGTCAGCATTTACGTCAAGGTCGATGAGCTTGTTCCTGTACGCGGCAGAGATAAGCGGATAACCTGCCATAAGGTGGTCGCTTTCGCTGAATACTGCCGAAACGAACAGATCAGATGCAAAAGGAGCATATGTGCCGTTTACAGTATCGCGGTACGGATAAACTTCTTTACTGAAAAATTCAGGCTTTGGACCTTCCTTGATAAGAAGATATCTTATAAGCTCTGAATAACTGAGCCACGAGGGAGTATTATTTTCCTCGTCGTCTGTCTTTGAGACGCCGTATTTTCTGCAATTGTAATTAACGGTATCGGATACCTGATAATAATGGCTGTAGCAGAACAAATCATAGCAGTCTCTCATATTGAAAACGCCGTCGCCGCTTATATCAACAATCTCAAGGTTTGCTTCTATATCTGCGAATATGTCGTTCTCACCCGGATACATTCTTGTATACGGTAACTTGTATTCGGCGGCTGATGCCATAGGAATGGCATTTCCTCCCATTACAAATGCAGAGGCGAACTCGCCGAGATGCTTCATATAATAAGTTTTTTCTTCGTTTGTGATCGTATATTCAGTAGCAGCTGGATTGCTGCTTGTATTCGTTGTTACTCTGCTGTGGTCGGAACGGCTTGCAGTAGTGCTGCGAGATCTTGCTCCCAGTGCAGTAAGAGCTTGTCCCGAGGTTACCGTTGTTGTCTTTGCAGCCGCTGTTCTGACCGTTGTGACTGCGCTGACGTTTACAGTTGTTGCACTTGCTGTTTCGCCGTTCCCGATAGCAGTAGTGATCGGCTGATCTTCACCATTACCGACCGTTGTCGTAACGATCGCAGGCTCGCCACGAAAATCATTTTCGCTTAGTTTAGAGCGGTTATCGAGATGTGCCCATAAACCTACCGCCATTCCGCAAGCCGCAGCTGCGGCGGACAGTCTGAATACAACAGGATATCTCTTTTTCCGCTGCATTTCCTGAGCGGAGATGACCTCAGCCTGCATAAGAAATTCATTTTTGTGCTTGGTCTCAGGGAATCTGAATGATTCCTGAACAGCTTTTTTCATTCTTTTATTCAAGCTTCAGCCCTCCGATCCTTTAAAATCTTTTTTCAGACGTGTGAGTATCTGCTTAATCATGCGGCTCATCTTGAACCGTGATACCCCGTATAGCTCACTCAGCACGCCTATTGGTACTTCATTTACGTAACGCAGCAGGATTATCTCCTGTTCCTCGGCCGTTAATTTTTTGATGGCGTTGCCGAGTGCCACATTTGTGAGAATGAAGTCCTCATAATCTTTTCCGTCGCTCATATCTTCCGAAAGCTCTTCAGTTTTCTTCCGATGATAGGCATCTGCACACAGATTACCTGCGATAGTGTACAGATAGTGGAGCTCCTTACCCATATCGTGGTAATGAGAGCTTTCAAGAAAACGGAGAAAGGTCTCTTGTGTCAGATCTTCAGCTTTATCCCGGTCGTGAATCTTGTAATAACAGTAGCGGAATATCTTATCGTATTGATCTTTTATGTCCACTGACACGCTGAAACCTCCCTTCACTAATGTATAACTGTTCACGCAGGCAGAATGTGCAAAGAAAAATGTAAACAATCTATGAACTTTTTATGAACAAATTTTGTTGTGAAATATAATTGTTTGTCCGCCGAATGTGATACGCGGCGAAACTGCCTTAAAGCCGTTATTGAGTACACATACTTATTATAATATCATTATAACATATGGGCGGAAATAAAGCAATAACAGGGAGGTATATTTCCTGTAAAAAATCAACTTCATCGGTTATTTATTCGGTTGAAAAGTTTATTCTTATATGGTAAAATTATAAAAACCAAAAGGAGTGATGAAAATGCGTAAAATAGTATCTGTTCTGGCAGCTATGGCTGTTTGTTTTACGGGGATTGATATTACAAGTAAAAAAGCCTGCGCACTGAGTGAGCAGGGAACTGATAAGATAAAGATCATGGCTATTGGTGACTCCATAACCGACGGCTACGGAGTTTCTGGCTCTTACAGGAAGTACCTGTACAATGAACTTACTAAAAAGGGATATTCCGTTGATATGGTAGGCTCTAAGGGAAATAACTTCATGGCTGAGTTTACTGACAGCGAAACAGGGGAGAGTTTTACATATGATGATGACAATACGGGCTACAGCGGCTACGCTATAAAGGAGTATCCGGGCAGAAACGGTATCCTTGAAACGCTGAAGTCTACGGACTGTCTTGCCAAGTGCGAGCCTGATATTGTTATCTTGCAGATAGGTACGAATGATGTTATAGACAATCATGACATGGATAATGCACATAAAAGGCTTCAAGAGCTTATTGAGTATATTATGGGGAATATTCCCGAAAGCTCCACACTTTTTGTGACTACTATCCCCGATGTTGATCCTAACCGCAGCGGTGTTTACGACTGGTTCGGCAATTACCGTCATTCTGCGGACTGGCAGACTAACTATCCCGATGATGTTGCGGAGGAAAATATACATAAGACCTTGCTTTCTTATAATGCAAATGTTACAAGTGTCGTGCAGAAAATGAGGAGCGTCAGGATACTAAGCAGCTGGGATATGGACAAAGATGCTCAGAGTCCCGATGAAAGCTCGCTGAAAGGTCCTCAGCTGCGAAATGCCGATGTTTCAAGTGTTATCACAGATGTAAAAACTCAGCTCATGGACGGTGTTCACCCGAATAATAAGGGCTATAAGCTTATGGGAGAGTACTGGGCTGAGCTTATTGATTCGTATCTGAAAAATGTTCCGACTGTTCAGCAGCCTGACGAAAACAAATATAATGTCTCCGACCTTGTAAAGCTCCAGAAGTTCATTCTCGGTTCTTCCGCAGAAGCAAACAGTGATGTAATACTTGAAAAATACGATATCAATAAAGATGAGATAATTGATGTTTATGATGTTGTTGCTCTGAGAAAGATATTAATAAAAGACTCCTCTGTATGAGGAGTCTTTTATTTTGCCGAATTATCAGAATATATAAATTCAACTTTAAGGAGGGAGTAAAAATGCGTGTGATCAGTTGGGCTTAGGATTGTTGAATTTACCCACCTTCCATGAGCCGTCAGGCTGGATAACTACTGAAAAGTCATCTGTTTCTGTGTGTGGTTCATAGCTGCCGTCGATATCAACATGACGGAAATCGCTGTAATGTCTTTCAACTGTAAAGAATATCTCGTCGTCTGTCTGACGCTGTACTTCTGTAACCTTTGCACTTTCAAGGTAAAGGTCAACACCTGCATTGCCTGTAATCCAGCATAACTTACCGTCATTTATTGAATACCATTTGTCTATAGTTGCATCGTTTTCGGCATATCTGTCGCTGAATGTTTCGTGGTACTGAGAGCGTAATTCGTCAAGAGTTATATCGTATACATAGGAAAGAGTGCGACCGTCAGGACCTGTAAAGCAGTTCATAGTATCAATATTGAAGTACTGCGGAGCTGAACGTCCGAATTTAAAGTCGGCTTCGATAGCCTGATCGTAGAAATTCTGTGCCTTTGCGATAAGCTCTGCATTTTCTGTATTTCCTGCTGAGACTGTGTTGTTGTCATTATTTGATGCTTCGGAAGTATCATCTGAGCTTACGTAAAGTTTAACAGTTGAACCTGCGGCAAGTTTTGTACCTGCTTCAGGCTCTGTCTTTATTACATAGCCTGGTTTTACTGTGATATCTGCGATCTTAACTATTTCAACTTTCAGACCCATATCCTTGAGCTGTGCCTCTGCAAGCTCATCTTTCTGACTGCTAAACTCAGGAAGTGGTACTTCTTCGGCATTTGTCTGAGCTTTCTGATCTGCCCATACCTTATGGATAAGATCGTCATAGTCTGTTTCGTCAAGTTTGATGATTTCGGACATATCAAAGTCATAAGAGTAAAGCCCCTGAACTGCTTTTACAACAAATTCATCGCCTGTGTAATATTTTAGATCTTTGCCGTTGTTGAATTTTACATATGCGCCCTTGCCGTTTTCAGTGTTGTAAAGACAGCAGTCGAGCTGATATGGATCTCCGTTGTTATAGATGAAAAGAGTTGAATATTCACCTTCAAACGGTTTGGCTTCGGATAATTCTGTCCATTTGCCCTTGTTGAAGTTTTCAGCAAGCTGTTTTACAAAATCCTGTTTTACATCAACAACTCCGGGGGTGATAGCGGCATATGTTATACGTACCTTATCATTGGAGATATCTCCGAAGGGACAGCCTTCCTCAACAAGTGAAGCAGGCTGAGTTGACGGGCTTGTTGAAGGTGATGTTGCAACAGGGACAGGATCGTTAGTATTGAAGCTGTTCTTGTTCTTCATAAAATACATTCCGCCTGCTACAACGCCGCCTGTGAGTACCAGTGCAGCCGCAACAGCTGTGAATTTCTGCCATATCGGCTTTCTGTACTGCTCTACGCCTGATACTTCGATATTATCTTTATTATTACTTTCTTTGGTTCTTTCATTATATATCTTTCTGCTCATAGCGAACATCCTCTCCATTTCTTCATCGGAAGCAGGACAGTTTTCAGCGATTTGTTTTATTGTTTCATTGTCTGCATTTTCAAGCATTGTAAGATCAAACTCCTTATCGTTCATAACTGTACCTCCTTTAAAGTGATATGTTCATAGCGGTGAGTTTTTCCCTGAGCTTTTTCAAAGCGCGGCTGCATCTCATTCTTACAGCTTCGGGAGTCAATGACACTTTATCTGCTATCTCCTGTGAGCTTCGCATGAAGAAGTATTTCTGCATTATAATAGTTGAATCGGGTTCGCCGAGAAGTGATATACAGTTCATAAGGCTGCTTCTTAGTTCTTTTTTCTCATAGTCTGCTTCTGTATTTTCGGGTGCTTCCTGTTCGGGAACATCTTCGTCATCAACAGAAACAAATGTAAATCTTTTTCGTGTCAGCTTTCTGTACATATCGGCAGCCTTGTTGCGGGCAACTGTTCCGATAAAGCCTGAGATATTGTCGCCGGTAGCCTTGCTGCTGTCATAATGTATGTATACATCAGCAAAAACATCTCCTACACATTCTTCAATATCCTCACGGCTGGCGCAGCTGCGCAGACGGCTGAAAACTATAGTATAAACATATTTGAAATACTCATTGAATATTATACGCTGTGCTTCTTCCTTTGATCGGTCGGAAGCCTTTTTATATTCTTCATGTGTCATATGGGTCACCTCTTATGTAAAGCTTTAAGATGCATCATGTTGGCTTTCATAATATCTATTCTCCCTTTGGAACATAAACGTAACAGGTTTAGAATTATTTTTTTGTTTTAATTATATTATACACTGTTTTAGGCTTAAAAGCAAGAAAAATACCGCCGAGAACATTGTCCCGACGGTATTTTATATATGTGATCATGTTTTCTGCGTATTTTAAACAGCTTTATTTTTCTTCGAGCTGTGTTGCAGCACCGATGAATACAGGTACGTTGTTCTTGTCAACGATCATGTATACGAAAGGTCTGTTGAGATCAATTCTTATTATCTTCTTTACAGGCTGTACAGCAGTTGCTGCCATCATCATTACAGCTGTTACAGCAGCAGCCTTTGTTCCCTTTTCTGTTACCTCGATCTTTGTCTTGTGAAGAACATCGCCTATATAAAGAGGCTGTGCACCGTCAACTGTAAGATCGTTTATCTTTGAGAAGTCGGCAACTTTATCAGCGAAAGCATCTTTCATACCCATATCAACGAGAATGTCCTTGAGCTTTTTGCTGTAATTGTACTTGAAC
>CAMYYQ010000020.1 GCA_947303535.1 uncultured Ruminococcus sp. | reverse complement strand
GTCATAGCAGCACCTCAATTCATGTATAAGTATTATAAAAATTATACCTCAATATGCTGCCTGTGTCAATAAAAAAGCCATAGTATCAATGAATACTATGGCTTTTTACATATTATTTTGCAAATACTTCTCTTTCGATAACGTCCATATTTGCGTCAAAATCAACTTGCAGAACGTTTCCGACATCAACATCTGCGCCGTAGAATGTGTTATCAGCAGGTATCTGTATCTGCTTCATCTTATATCTTGCTGCGAAAGGCAGTCTCAGTGAGAGCAGATAAGCGTCAAGAGTTGACATATTTGTTGAAACATCGGGGATAACGTCAGAAGCAAGGTGCTTGAACATTGAAGGTCTGAATGACTTGAGTTTAGCGATGATAAGTGACATAACTCTGCGCTGACGCTGAGTACGTTCAAAGTCGCTGTTGCCGACCTTACGTATTCGTGAGTAGGAGAGTGCCTGCTTGCCGTTAAGGTGGAGCTTTCCACCGTGGTCAAGAAGGTCTGACATTCTGTCATCACCCATAAGCTCATTTACCTCAGATATGAGGATAACGTTGATCTCTTCGGCTTCCTCATCACTTACCTCGATATCGATTCCGCCGACAGAGTCAACAACGGATACGAATGAAGCAAAATCCACAGAAACATAATCGTCGATACGTACATCGAAGTTATATTCGATAGTGTCCATAAGAAGCTCAGGACCTCCGAAAGCATATGCTGCATTGAGCTTGTTCCAGCCGTTATCAGGTATCTCAACATAACAGTCACGCATGAAAGATGTCATAATAAGCTCATTTGTCTTGCTGTTGAGAGAAACAAGTATCATAGAGTCCGAACGTCCGCGGTCGTCATTGGTCCTTCCGTCAGTGCCTATTACAAGTACGCTGCGTACATGGGTTCTGCCCGTATTATTAGCGTAATGAGTACGGCTGCCTGTTTCAACATGGTTCATCTTGCTTATAAGGCTTAAAGATGTACATGAATATATGCCGAACAGCAGCAGGAAAAGAACAAGTAATGATTTTATTATCCTGCCGATTATCTTTCCTGCAAGAGATTTATGCTTGCGCTTTTTCTATTTGGGCTGATGCTCAGGCTCGGGAGCAGCGGCAGGTCTGCTCTGTGAAGCAGGACGCTGGGGTGGCGGAGGTGGAGCTGTAGGTGCTACAGGCGGCGGAGTCTGTGAATATCCGCTGTAGTTCTGAGGCGGCTGCTGATTATAATCGTAATACTGTCCCGACTGCTGATGCATCGGCGGTGGGGGAGCAGAGCTGTGCGGGAACTGCGGCGGCTGTCCCGACTGTGGAAACTGAGGCGGATCATTTGAAGTATACACTCTCTCGCCGTTTTTCTGCTGTGGACGTGAGGTATTGCTGCCCACCTTTCTCAGATGAGGAAGCTCCTGACGGGGCTGCTGATATTGCCTGTAATCGTTCAGATCATCAGGCAGCAGCATTGTATCCTCATCGTCAGTATTTTTTATTTCGTCATGGTTTTTGCCATTATATCTGTTTGGCATGGTTGTGTCCTTTCTATGCTTTAAGAACCTGTATCAACGTTGCGGAAGATACAGGTTCTCTGATTATTTATGTTTTTTTGATGCTTACGGCAATGTATGTGACAGCAGCCCAGACCAGGTTATAAACGGTCAGTGCAGTAGCCGACATATACACATAATTGGAGCGGAATGCCTTTGAAAGTATCAGAAGCATACACAGTCCGAAGCCGAGAAGTATAGATGCAGTCTGTAGGATAAGTCCGATAATAGCAGAGGTATGAACTACCTTAGTGCCGATGAGAAGCTCGGCAAGTGAGGAGAATTTACCTGTAGTAGCCATTGAAGAGCTGAGACGTACAGCCTTTTTGGTCTCCTCATAGAAGTCCTCATGGAGCTTTTTGGGAAGTATCCTTGCCATATCCTCGGGTATACCGAAAAGAGAATTGAGTTTTTTAACGGTGATGCAGGGATCAATGCTCTTTACAAATAAGCATATCTTGTTTTTGCAGAGTTTCCTCGACCATTTCTTTACATAACGGTCTGCAACTATATCAACTACGAACATCGCAGCAAGATTGCCTGATATCGAAAGATACATCGCGTCCTTTTTGCCGTCTATCATTTCGGCTTCCTGAGTTTTTGTAGGAACGCCTTCGATGTTGTGGCTCGTCATAAGCTCGCGGTTGCCGAAGAGGACTCTCTTGTTGTTTATCCAGCCGCACATACCCATACCCTCCTCATAGGAGTAATTTTCGATAGGGTAGAGCACACCGTTTCTGCCTGCGATAACGTCAGTGAAAAGCTGAGACATTATGCTTCCTGCCGTAGCAGTAAGGCTTGCAGCTTCAAGAAGAGCTTCATCAAGCTTTGTATTTGAGAATACCTTGATACCGTCAAGTCTTACAGTACCCTCAGGGAAAAGCGAACCTGCGTCAACAAGTATCGAGTTAGTGTCATAGAAGTCGTCAACGCTCTGATATCCAAGCATTATGCCTTTGTTCCTGATAGCGCTGTTTGAAACATTCTCCAGAGGTATGTTGACTACGAACGGCATAGCGATACAGGAAGTAGCGCATATGAGCATACTGAATATTGAAAATCCGAATGCAGCGGAGTCAAGATTGAAGAAAGTACCCTTGCAGAAGAACGTAAGGAAGAAAGCAACGATGATCGAAGCGATAAAGCATATAGGAGTTGCTTTTTTGCAGTATTCATCGGTCATATCAGATGAATAGGTATATCGCAGAAAATCGGTGAGAAAGTCCGTTTTTCTCATAGAAGCGAGAATAGGGAAGTCGCCGAGTGTTCCGCGGGTTATGCGTTCAGCGCGTTCTTCATCAGTAACGTAGGTAACGCCGTGACGGTCGAAATTCTTTGAAACGAATTTGAAGTTCCTTGCCGCACGCCTTATAATAAGGAGTTTGCCAACTGCATTGATAAACAGAGCAAGGATACCCACTGGCATATAGATGTGTATATTTTCCGTTGTAACAAGTCCCGGTCTCAGAAATGCAGGTATGATAGCAATGAGACAGGAAAGAGCTGTAACAGCTGTCATAGAATCGCTGTCTGCTTTCAGGCTTACAAGCTTTTTCACGCCCTTTGTGATGACAGCCATTGACGACAGTATGGAAATAATACCAAGCACCAGATGTGTAGTGAGATATGTCTTGATATGCGACATACTCAGAAAATCCAGCAGCGGCAGCTGGAACTGGTTGGATATAGTGATGAACAGGCTCAGAAAAGCCGTCATAGCGAGAATAACTACTCTGACGGAAATCGTGCTTTTCAGCTCATATATATCTCGTCCCACATCTTCAACATCGCCGTAATAATTGAAGTCAACGATACGTTTTGTACGCTTGCGCTTTGAATGTACCGACATATACTCGTCAGCTTCTTGAGTTATGTGTACATCGAGCTGACCTGCGTCTATCTGTGCCTTTTCGCTGAGGTTTATGCTTGTGAGCTCAGCTCTCGGAGCAGGCTCAACAGGCTTTGCAGCCTCAACAGCAGCAGGTGACGGAACGATATCGGTTATCTGCTTGCGTCCCTCAGGACTTTCGGCAGCCTGGATTATCTGTATCCTGCTTCGCTTTTTCTTTTTGAACTCAGGCGGAGCATACATATACTCTCCGTCGGGAGTTTCCTTAGCGTAGGTGTAGTCGTTATCCTTTCTGCCCTTGCGCTTCTTTTTATATTTTTTACCGTCAGCTTCCTTGGCGCGGGTAGATTCGCTCATACGCCTTATTTTGGGAGCTTCATCGGGATTCATCTGTACCGGGGTGACAACACCTGACGGAATGACCTTTCGCTGAGGATTTGTCCGTATCTCGCTCATTGCGTCCGAGCTTACAACGGCTATCTTGTGCCGTGAAAGGTCGGCAGGCTTGACTGCGTCCGCAGGCTGTTCGTTGCGGAGCGCGTTGTCAAAAAGCGCGGATTTCTCATGTGAAACGGGAGGTCTTGATTTAGCTTTCTGAACAATGTCGGGTGAGTCTACAGTTGAATTTATGATCTTCTGGGCATCTACTCTGCCCACTTTAGTCTTGGGTTCGTTGTTATCGGGAGAGTACTCGTCAAGAATAGCCTCCAGCGATGGTTTCTGTTCCGACATAATTATCTCCTTAGTTATTGCCTCTGCGCTGACGCAGCACCTCATACATAAAGATACCTGCTGCGACGGAAGCATTGAGTGAATTTATTTTTCCAAGCATAGGGAGTTTTATCATAAAATCGCATTTTTTTTGTATAAGCTTGCTCATGCCGAAGCCCTCAGAGCCGATAATAAGAGCAACTCCGCCCGTAAAATCGGTCTCGGAATAATCAGTACCCGAGGCATCGGTGCCGTATATCCACACACCGTTTTCCTTGAGGGTGTCGATACAGCTGGCAAGATTTGAGACTCTTGCAACAGGCACATAATTTGCTGCACCTGCTGATGTCTTGAAAACAGTAGCGTTAAGGGAAGCGCTTCTGCGCTTCGGTATGATAACGCCGTCAGCTCCCGATGTTTCGGCAGTACGGATAATAGCACCGAGGTTATGTAGATCTTCGATCTCATCACAGATTATAATGAAAGGCTTTGTGCCTTTTTTCCGTGAAACAGCGAGGATATCCTCAACGGAAACATATTCTCCGCAGGCTCCTTCGGCAACAACGCCCTGATGAGAAGCACCGCCTGACAGTCTTGAGAGCTTTTTATCATCGGCATCTTTTACAACGATGCCATTTTCTTTTGCAAGTCGGCGGATAACACCGAGGCTTCCGCCGTTACCGTTGATATATATAGTATCAAGGTTAGCACCTGATTTTAGTGCTTCGATAACCGGATTACGTCCGCAGATCATATTTTCGGACGCTTCTGTAGTATTTTTCTCTTTTTCCATATCTTACAGAGGGCACAAAGCTGCCCATGCTCCTTTTGTTCTGTGTTTTGTGATACTTGCTTAAAACGAAATATCATTCCTATTATATCATTATTCGTTTGAAATTACAAGTGTTTTTTATTTTTCTTGGAAATACAGGCATTTTTATCTGTTTATATCTATGATAGAAAACTCAGGACGATTGAAAATCCTTGGTATGAATATCATTCTGAGTGGCTTTGCAAGTCCGCGGCTTATTATATGTACAGTGTCTCCGTACTCATACATACCCGTGGTATATTTCGGGAACATTCCCTGCTGAGGGGCATAAAGTCCCTGATCGAGGAGCTTTGGTATTCTCCACTGACCGCCGTGAGCGTGTCCCGAGAGTATAAGGTCGAAATCTTTGTCGGTATCGCAGCCTTCGCCGAGATAGCTGTCGATATCTTCTGGGTGATGAGCAACAAGTATATTGTAATGCTCATTGTCCATATTATCAAAGCACTCCTGAAGCTGAGTCGAATACTTATTGCACGCCTGAGCATTTATAGCACCGAAAAGGCGTATATCCTGACCGTTTACAGTGATATCTGCGTAATTTTCGCCGATAAGCAAAGGACATATCTTCCTTGCTTTATTGTAAAAATCCTCGACATCGCTTCTCATTTCTTCGTGGTTGCCCGGGGAATAGAAACAGGGATACTCGCTGCTGAGAGCTCTCATAAGGGTGAGGGCGTGTTTGGTACCGCCCCACATATCAATGATATCGCCGCCGAATACAACGATATCGGGAGCAGCATCATGTACCTTATCAATGAGAGCCGACTGGTCTGTACCGCCGTAAAAGCAGTTATGCAGATCGGAGATGAATACTATCCTCAGACCCTTATCCAGTTTGTCGGACTTCACCTTGTATTTTACTGTTTGCATCACATATCCCCATGCAGTGAGGATAACATATATAATGAACAGTATAAGGAGTATCTTCAGTTTTTTTTTAGTTTTTTGGGAAAATTTCTTACCCATTATTTTCCTCTTTCTGCGATAATATTTATCATTTCTCCCACATTTTTCATGCCTGAGACTTCGCGCATCTTAAAGCGCATACCGAATTCAGCCTCAACAGCACCAATGAGGTTGATGTGCTCGATGCTGTCCCAGTCATCTATATCGTCTGCTGTAGTAGAAGCTGTGACCGAGATAGAAGAGTCTCCGAAAACATCACGGAAAACCTCATTAAGTCTTGGGATTATTTCGTTAGTGTTCATTTTATAAGCTCCTTTTCTTTTGTTTTTATGACTTTATTTTTCTTTTTATAGTCAGTGATATCAAGATGCCACACAGAGTCGCCGTTTTCGGCTTTTTCATCAAGAGTGAATCCGAATTCACCATACAGCTCCGATACCATATTGTTTTTTGCAGTTTTGTAGTAATAGCCGTTAAGCCTTGTGATGTCTCTGCGCTTAGCCTGACTTACAAGCTCGTCCAGCATGGCAAGCTCCATATCACGTTTGAGAACGCGGCAGCTCATGAGCCACAGCTCGATATCGAGGACATTGCCGTTGATCTTTCCGATAACTACTGAAACTATGCCGTTGTCGCCGAATTTATCACTGAGCTGACCGCAGAGACAGATATGGTCGCTGCTGTTGCTTAGCTGCTGTATCTCATTTTCGGTATAACGTCTTGTTGTCAGATTGAACTGATTGCTCTTGTTGGTGAGCTGAGTCACACGCTGAATGTAAACAGGCTCAAACCCGCTTATAACAGCCGTCATATCAAGGCTCAGCAGATAATCGGCATAGTTTCCGAACTGCTTCTGCTGAGCAGCTCTTTTAGCATTTGCCGCATACATCTCCGAGCGGTGCATATCATCATCGGAAAGGGAAGTGATCTCAAAAAATCCGCTTCTTGAAAGCATATACATAGCGTCGTGTACGCTTGTTACAGGAACTGTCTGCACTGAGGGTAGCTGTCCCTCAACTATAGCACATTCCGCAGGATTATCGTCAAGGAATACGAAAGAGTCTATGCCAAGTGAAAGCTCGTCAGCCGACTCCGCAATATTCTGATCCTTTGGCTGCCAGTTTGCCTTTATGGACACAAAATCTTCGGGAGCAAGTATACTGCTTGGGTGCTTCAATCCGAGAAGAGCATTTTCCTCTTCGTTTTTTGAGCATACGGCAAGGAGCACACCGTAGTCCTTATAGCCTTTGAGAAAAGACTGGAATTCGCTGAATGACTGTCCTGTGGCAGTTTCGGGACCTATCTCGATACCCTCCTGACCGTCGTCGCCGATAACGCCGCCCCATAGTGTGTTATCAAGGTCAAGGTCGATGACCTTTTTGTTTTTGCCGTATACCGACTTGATGATACAGGCGATGCTGTAGGCAAGGTCGGGGATAACTTCTGTGCTCATGGCGTATTTATAGAGATACCAGTCATCAGCATTATGCCATTTGGTAAGTCCGCAGACTGATGAAAGGTAGTTTATGTCATTCACAAAAAAGCCCTTATGCGTACGCGCCCAGTCCGACACAAAAACGTTCATGCGTTGGATAAAAGCAGCCTGACCGCAGGTGTTCCAGCCGTCGAAGCTGCCTGAGCGGCGGAAGAGGGGAAGCTCGAAATTATTCTGAATAACAGGGCAGTGGAAGCGGTTTTCAAGACTTTTCCAGACCTGTCTGAATATGTTTTCCTGTTCATCGAGCCTTGACTGAACGCTTTCGGCAGTTTCCAAAGGGCTATCGGGAACAAGAGTAAGATTTCTCGAAGTCGTATGGATATAGATTATATCAGGGGAGAAGCTGTCAAGCTCGGCATTGCCGAAAACAGCGTCCTCGTAGAATTTATTGTATTCTGACTGATAAAACTCAGGTTCAATGCCTGAATTAAGCAGGAAAAGCTCAAGAGCTGAAACGATATGATCGGTAGTTGAACCGCCGAGAACAGCGATCTTTTTCTTTATGCGGACGCTGCCGTCACTAAGAAGCTCTTTGCGAAGACCGCGCTTTTTTCTCATTATATAAGCAGCATCAAAAGGAAAATCAAGCTCTTTCATTATGTCTCCTTATCTGATAAGATTGTTGTATATACTGTTTCTGTTCACGCCTACAGCCGAGAACGAACACATCGAGAACAGCAGGTCTGTAGCACCCACCTGATTGATGAAATCAATGGCATTAAGGTCAAAATAGCGGATATCGCAGAGGTAGATGTTCTCGAACGAGCTTGTGAGCATAGGCAGGAGAGCGTTTCCGTAGCTGTCCTTGAAGATAACGAGAGTTCTTCCGTTCTTACACTCAGTATTCACATGGACTATCCTCTCGTCAGAGCCGAATACCATATAGTATCCCGAATTCGGCATACCTGACGGGTCAAGCAGGAGATTAGCCACAACAGGGTTCTGGAAACGTGTATCGTACTGAGTTACAGTTACAGGAGACTTTGGTTTATAGTAAACGAAGTCCTCGGGATTATTGAGAAGAGTAGCGCTCTGTGTATACATATACAATGTACCGACGTAGCCCGGGAGAGTAACTGTTTCATACTCGGAAAGATCGGCAAAAGGCACACCTGCTGTGAGTGCGAATTTCTCAGCAGCATAATAAGCCCCCAGGGGCTGCCAGTGATGATCTGTACGTGAGTAGATAGCCTCGTCTTTATGGGCGTTAAGAGCCGAATATGCATCAACTGACATAACATTCTGCAATGCACCGTCGATATTGTCAAAATCTTCCTTCTCACTGTGAGCAAGGTCTTTGTAGTTGTCAGGCAGATAGAACGAGCTTGAAGTAGGGAGCACCATAGAATAAACGTTGACATTTCCAAGCTTTTCCTTGTAAGCATTAAGATATGAAGCGTATTCCAGCTCAGTTCCCCAGCCGCCGCCGTAAAGAGTGATACCGCGTTTGTTCACGATAAGGATATTGTTCGTGAGCTCACCCTCAGCAGGAGCAGGTTCTTCTGTAGCAGGTTCAGTTGTCTCCTGTACAGCAGTTGTTGTAGTCAGAATATCAGCTTTTGGCTGTGAAGCAGTAGTTACGCTGACAGGCTTCTTTTTCTTTGCGCCGCTTCCGTAAAGCTCTGCGCCGTCTTCGCCGTCACCGTATTTTCTGCCTTTCAGCGGCATAAGATTATCAGCGATGAATTCCTTTATATTAGCTCTGTTATGGACTGTATCATCGAAATAATCAGCGATTCCCTCTGTATACTGACCGCTTGCATATGATTTTGCAGTTAATTTCGGGAATTTGGTGAGCATACGGTTCTCGTCATCAGCTTTTGTCTCATGCGGGAGAAGGGTCATGTATGCAAAACCGCCTGCAAGGAGAGCTCCCATAAGGATAATATTGGAGAGCGCGATAG
>CAMYYQ010000019.1 GCA_947303535.1 uncultured Ruminococcus sp. | reverse complement strand
CCCTGTTGTAGCCTACTATCCCGAGCTGCTCCTTGCAAACAACCCAAGACTCAACAATAAGAACTTCATTCACCCATACCTTGACCTGAACATCAGGAAGAACGTCATAAAGGTACTGGGACAGGTGCTTGGCAGGTACAACGTAAAGGGAAAGATACCCGATGCAGTGGATAAGGCTTACGAAGCCCTTGAAAAGTACCATAACTCAGTTACACGCAAGGCTATGGAGATAATAGATCAGGCAAGAGCCGAGGGACGCAAGATAATCGTCATCGCAGGCAGACCCTATCATATCGACAAGGAGATAAACCACGGCATACACAAGCTTGTATCAAGTCTCGGTATGGCTGTAATAACCGAGGACAGCATTGCAGGTCTTGTAAGTACGCCAAAGCTTGGGGTACTCAATCAGTGGACTTATCATTCGAGACTTTACCGTGCAGCCAAGTATGTCACCACACAGCCCGATATGCAGCTCATACAGCTTGTATCATTCGGCTGTGGCATCGACGCAGTTACAGGCGATGAGGTGAGACATATCCTCGAAAGTCACGGAAAGCTCTATACACAGCTTAAAATAGACGAGATAAACAACCTCGGTGCAGCAAGGATAAGACTGAGAAGCC
This sequence comes from uncultured Ruminococcus sp., assembly GCA_947303535.1. Next base: position 8,639 of record CAMYYQ010000019.1, on the reverse strand, counting down.
TTGTTGCCGCTATGGAGCAGGCAGAGCAGAAGCCTGCCAAAAAGCCCGAGGCACAGCCTGTAGTATAAGATATATGGAGGTCTTTATGCCTGAATATGCAAAATTTACCGAGGATATGATAAAAACTCATACTATCCTCGTTCCCGATATGCTGCCCATACACTTCAAGATGCTCATTGCTATCTTTGAAGCAAAGGGCTATAAGCTGGAGCTGCTGAGGAACGACTCCCGTTCAGTTGTCGATGAGGGACTGAAAAACGTCCACAATGACGCCTGCTATCCTGCTCTCCTCGTTATAGGACAGTTCATGGACGCACTGAAAAGCGGCAAGTACGATCCCGACAAGACAGCTCTCCTCATCACACAGACAGGCGGCGGCTGCCGTGCGTCAAACTATATCCACCTGCTGAGAAAGGCTGTTGCAAAGAACTATCCTCAGATACCCGTTGTATCACTTAATTTCAGCGGACTTGAAAAGGACAGCGCATTCAGGATAACCGCGCCTATGTTCATGCAGATGCTCTATGCAGTGCTTTACGGTGACCTGCTCATGACCTGCTATAACAAGTGCAGAGCCTATGAGATAAACAAGGGCGACTCGAAGAAGATGCTGGACAAATGGCACCGCAGACTCTGCAATATCTTCCGCAAGGGCAGCAAAATGTTCCTGAAAACAAAGAAGATATACAGGGATATACTCGATGATTTCGCATCAATACAGCTCAGCGGCGAGAAAAAGATAAGACTGGGAATAGTGGGCGAGATATATGTTAAATATTCTCCCCTTGCCAACAACCACCTTGAGGACTTCCTCATATCCGAGGGCTGTGAGCCTGTAGTTCCGTCACTTCTGGAATTCGTCATGTACTGCGCTGTTGCCAACTTCAACAACGCCAAGATATACGACCACCCCACAAAGAGCTCGGTTTTCAATAAGATAGGCTATAAGCTCATCTACGCAAAGCAGAAGGAGCTCATAAACGTAATGAAGGAGCAGGGCAGCTTTGAGCCTCTCCACGATTTCGAGCACCTGAGAAAGCTTGCCGACAAGTATATAAATCAGGGCGTAGTTATGGGCGAGGGCTGGCTCATTCCTGCGGAAATGGCTGCACTTGCAAAGTCGGGCGTTGAGAATATCATATGCACTCAGCCATTCGGCTGTCTGCCAAACCATATCGTTGCAAAGGGTATGTCAAGAGCTATCAAGGAGGACAACCCAAATGCAAATATCGTAGCCATAGACTATGACCCCGGAGCTACGAGAGTAAATCAGGAAAACAGAATAAAACTTATGCTTGCAAATGCCCGACTCTGAGACTGAGCAAGGAGCTGTAACATGATAAAAACACGAAACGGCGATATTATCGTCACCAACGAAAAACAGAACAAGCTGCTGAAAAAGCTTTACGGCTGCTCACTTGGACGAGTTGTGCTGAAAACTCTCACTGCTCCCTGCATATCAAAGGCAGCAGGAGCGTTCATGGACTCAAGAGCTTCAAAGTGCCTTATAAAGCCGTTTATCAAGAGAAGCGGCATTGATACCTCACAGTATATAATGAGCGGCTTCAATTCCTATAACGACTTCTTCACCCGTCTTGTAAAGCAGGGAAAGCGTCCTGTGGACTATACTCCCGAGCATCTTATAAGTCCCTGCGATTCAAAGCTTACGGCGCATAAGATATCGAAGAACAGCATATTCCGCATAAAGGGCTCGCGCTACAGAGTGAGCGACCTGCTGCAAAACGACTTCCTTGCAAAGCGTTTCTGCGGCGGATACTGCCTTATATTCCGTCTCGAAGTGGACGATTACCACCGCTACTGCTATATCGACAATGGCACAAAGACCGAGAATACCTTTATCCCCGGCGAGCTTCACACCGTAAACCCTATAGCTCTCGAACGCTACAACATCTACAAGCGCAACTGCCGCGAGTACACAGTGCTCCATACCGAGAATTTCGGCGATGTTGTGCAGATAGAGGTGGGAGCTATGATGGTGGGACGAATAGTCAACAACCACGGCGAAGCAAGCTTCCGCAGAGGCGAGGAAAAGGGAAGATTTGAGTTCGGCGGCTCTACGATAGTAATGCTCTTCGGCAAGGACAGCATCAGCGTAGACCATGATATACTGTGTAATTCAGCCGAGGGTATAGAGACTGTGGTAAAGCTTGGAGAAAAAATAGGAAAGGCAGGAGAATGACATGAAGAGATTACCGTTACTGCTTCTTGCAGGTGCAATGCTCTTTTCGCTGACAAGCTGTCTTGAGGACGAAAACAAGCCCGATATCCCTTTCGAGGTAGCACCAAAGGTGGAGCCTCATACCGCTCCTGCGGGAACATTCGATGTTGATGCCGTAAGAAGTATGATAAACATAAAGGGACAGCATTTTGACCTGCCGCTGCCTATCGTCAAGCTTGGCAAGGGCTGGGATTTCAAATACTACGACAGAAAGGATTACGGACTCAAAGAGGGAAGCGGCTACGCTACACTTTATTATAATGGTACGGAAATGGGCACGGTATCTCTCGAAAACTGCTATACGGGCAGGGAGAAAGACAGCGTTATGTACAGCATCGCCATAAAGACCAGCGACTGTGATATATACGGCATAACTCCGCAGGTATCCACCATAGCCGATGTTGAGTACCTCATAGGTCTGCCTGATACGGTGGATAAAGTTGAAATGCCATTCACCCATGTATATCACTACGGTATCAATCTCGGTGAGGACGCACACGGCATTGCCCGCGGTCATAATATCGCAGTATCCTTTGACGAGCAGGGCATAGTGGATTTCGTAAGCATCACCTATTCAGACCTTACTCAGCAGGAACAGCAATAAATTTTTCATTTACCCCTTGACAAAGTATGTGATATGTAGTATAATGTGTAAAGTGATTTTGTATTACACCTAAGAGAGGTGCAGCAAAAATGGCTAAGGAACTTAAATTCGTAATGCTTCTTGACTGTTACGGCGACCTGCTCACAGAGCATCAGCGCAGTATCATGGAGCTTTATTACTGCGAAGACCTTTCCCTTGCGGAGATAGGTCAGCCCCTTGATATTACGAGACAGGCTGTGCGCAGTATAATAAAACGCACCGAGGATATACTCCTCAACTATGAGGAAAAGCTGGGGTTTGCCGAAAGGCTCGGCAAGATGCGTGAATGTTTCGGACGTATACAGTCTGCCGCAGAGCATATCACAGACGAAGACGCAAGAAATACCATACTCTCCGAGACCGCAAAGGTCACGGAGCTGTTATAAATACATTATTAATATAGAAGGAGGCTCGGCATGGCATTTGAAGGACTTTCGGAAAAACTGAATACCGTCTTCAAAAAGCTCAAGTCAAGAGGCAAGCTCACTGAGTCAGACGTAAAGGAGGCTATGCGTGAGGTAAGACTTGCGCTGCTTGAAGCCGACGTAAGCTACAAGGTAGTTAAGGACTTTGTAAAGAGCGTTACAGAAAGAGCTGTGGGCGAGGAAGTGCTGGCAAGCCTTACTCCCGCTCAGCAGGTAATAAAGATAGTTAACGAAGAGCTGGTATCCCTTATGGGTAACAGCAATTCACGTATAAATATGGCATCAAAGCCGCCTACGGTCATCATGATGTGCGGACTTCAGGGTTCAGGTAAAACTACTCATGCTGCAAAGCTGGCTAAGCTCCTGAAGAAGGAAGGACATCGTCCGCTTTTAGCTGCCTGCGATATCTACCGTCCTGCCGCTATCAATCAGTTACAGGTAGTCGGTGCAAAGGCTGATGTCAAGGTATTTGAAATGGGACAGACAGACCCTGTTGTTATTGCCAAGAAAGCACTTGCCTATGCTAAGGACTACGGTCACGATATCCTTATCATAGATACAGCAGGTCGTCTCCATATAGATGAAGCTCTCATGGACGAGCTTGTAAATATCAAGAACGAAACTCAGCCTGACGAAATAATGCTCGTAGTTGACGCTATGACAGGTCAGGACGCTGTAAACGTTGCCAAGGCTTTTGATGATGCTGTCGGTATCACAGGCGTTCTTATGTCAAAGCTTGACTCTGATACAAGAGGCGGTGCGGCACTGTCTGTACTCTCTGTAACAGGTAAGCCCATCAAGTTCGTTGGTATGGGCGAAAAGCTTGACGATTTCGAGCAGTTCCACCCTGAGCGTATGGCTTCGAGAATACTCGGTATGGGCGATGTTCTTACCCTTATCGAAAAGGCTGAGAACGTTATGTCTCAGAAGGACGCTGAAAAGCTCACCAAGAAGTTCAAGGAGAACAAGTTCGATATGGACGATCTCCTGGATCAGATGAAGTCTATCAAGCGTATGGGCTCTATGAAGTCTATACTCGGTATGCTCCCGGGCGTCGGTGACAAGATAAAGGAAGCCGATATCGACGAGAGCCAGCTTGGCAGGATCGAGGCTATGATAACCTCTATGACCAAGGCTGAAAGAGCTAAGCCCTCTATCATCAACCCGTCACGCAAAAAGCGTATCGCAAAGGGCTCGGGTACTAAGGTCGAGGACGTAAACAGACTCCTCAAGCAGTTTGACCAGATGCAGTCCGTTATGAAGCAGTTCACAGGCAAAAACGGAAAGATGTCACTGCGTAAGGCAAGAAAGAACCTTGCAGGCATGAACTTTGACAAGTATACAGGCAAGGGCGGAGGAAATCTTCCTTTCTAAAGCTTTCAATGCGGTCTCCCGCCGCTTGAATATACAATTCTTTTTATGGAGGTGAATACAAATGGCAGTAAAGATCAGACTCAGAAGAATGGGTGCTAAGAAGGCTCCTTTCTATCGTGTAGTAGTTGCTGATTCAAGATACCCAAGAGATGGTCGTTTCATCGAAGAGATCGGTTTCTATGATCCAACACAGGAGCCATCAGTTGTTAAGATCGACGCTGATAAGGCTAAGAGCTGGATCGCTAATGGTGCACAGCCTACTGATACAGTAAAGGCTCTCCTCAAGAAAGAGGGAGTTCTTTGATCTAAAGCTTAATGGAAGAGGAGAGGCGTTAGGTCTCTGCCTCTGTCCCAGAGCTTGAACGGAGGTTTTACTATGAAAGATTTACTTTATGCTATCGCAGCAGGCCTCGTAGAAGACAAGTCCGCTATCAATATTACCGAAGATGCTCCTGATGAAGAGGGCGTTATCGTATTCCACCTTAACGTTGCTCCTGACGATATGGGCAGAGTTATCGGTAAGCAGGGCAGGATCGCAAAGGCACTCCGTACAATCATGCGTGCAGGCGCAGCTAAAAAGGACCAGAAGGTCTCTGTTACGATCGAATAAGTATGATAAGCTCCCGTCAGGGAGCTTTTTTGCTTGTATATGGCTCTTTCTATTGACAAAAAAGGCGTTTTTTGATAGAATTATATCATCAATTATTTAGGGGTGGTCGTTATGAGATGTAAATACTGTGGTTATGAGAATAACCCGTGGGATAAATACTGCGAGAACTGCGGTGCAATTATTGATAATAATACGGGAATTAACAATATGTCCTCTGTTCCTGTGCCGCCGCCTGCAAATCAGGGAGCAAATACTCAGCCGTCGGCGGGGAATAATGCTCCGCAGGCAGGAAATGGATATCAGGGCTACAACGGACAGCCTAATCCCTATGGTCAGCCTAACCCATACGGTCAGCCAAACAACGGCTATCAGGGTTATAATGGACAGCCTAACCCATATGGACAGCCCTATGGTTATGGTCAGCCTAACCCATACGGTCAGCCCAATCTTTATGGACAACCAAATCCCTACGTTCAGCCTAATATGTACGGTCAGTTGCCTTTCGGCTATGACCCCAGGTATTTCAATACTACGGAGGGAAGTCCCAAGTTTGTTGAATTCGGTGAAGCGGTATCGCTGTTTTTCAAGAACTTTGCCAATTTCAAAGGACGCTCAACACGAAGCGAATTCTGGTATGCTTTCCTGTTTACATTTCTTGTGGGCATCGGAATATGGTTTATGGGACTCTTTATGAGCCAATCTGCTGCTAACGGTTTAAGTTATGTTGTCGAAGTTATATTGTTTTTGCCTAATATTTCCGTTGGAGTAAGGAGACTGCATGATGCAGGAAAATCGGGCTGGTGGATAACAGGTCCGATACTTGCAACTGTTGTTATGGCGTATATATCAGTAGCGACTGCACTGTACGGTTTGACCACCGACGATAGATCTGCAGGTGCATTGATCGGACTTTTCTATATGGTTATGCTGCCGATATTAATTGTGATCATCATATTCTTGTGCAGACCAAGCGAGGGCGCTAATCAGTGGGGATCTCCTGCAAGACCGATATACAGAAGATAAATTTTAAGGCTTACGGTTTAACGTAAGCCTTTTTGTTTTATATTTGTGATATGAGCTATTCGTTATCATCATCTTTTCCGAAGTAAAGGTCGGTCATCTGCTCCATGCCGAATTTTTTTGCAAAACGCTGGAAATCATCTCTTACTTTTCCGAAGCTGTAGCCGTTTTTGATGAAGTATTCCTCGTCCAGAGAGCTGAGCGTAGAATTCAAGACCTATCATCAGGTTTTCCTTTGTGTTGTTGTCGGTGAGCCTGTCAAGCTCTAAGACAGCTTCTTTCGGTTCGCCGTTTTTCACCTGAGTTATGAGGGCGTGGACCTTCTGCCTTTCGACCTCTTGCAGCATATAGAACGATTTCCTGTCATTTACTCCGAACATTATTTTTGCCATTATAGCGGTAATTTCTTTTATCTGACGCATGATATAATCCTGTTCAAACATAAGTAGCCTCCTTTCGGTATAAAAACAGACCTGCTGCTTAAATGTGCTGCACATACAGAAGTTTTATAACTATTATTTAGGAAGCCCCTTTTGAAGAAGTTTTTTCTCAAACTTCTTCCATGACCGTTATTTCATTTTTTCTATAATAAAGCCCACAAGCAGATTTGCACTTTTGTATTTGCTTCAAATGGGCTTTATTATAGAAAAAATCAGCTAAAAGTCTTTGGAAAGGGGGTCGGGGAAGAACCTTTCCTCAGAAAGGTTTTCCCCGAGTAATAACTATAAATTTCTTTATGTGTATTATATATAGCAAAGCAGGTCTAAATTGTTTATCAGAAATCAAGCTTTGAGCGGAGCTTATCAAAGAAGCTCTGACGCTTTGCATAGTTCTTTTCTGTCAGTGAATTCTCAAACTCTTTCAGCAGGTCTTTCTGCTTCTTGGACAGATTTTTCGGAACTTCCACGTATATCTTTACGTACTGGTTTCCGCGCTCTGTACGGTGGAGACGGGTAACGCCCTTGCCTTTAAGGCGGAATACAGTTCCTGTCTGAGTTCCCTCACCGATGTTGTATTTTACATCGCCGTCTATAGTAGGTACGGTGATCTCCGCACCGAGAACGGCTTCTGTATAAGTAACAGGGATATCGCAGTATATGTCGTAGCCCTCGCGCTTGAAGATAGGGTGTGACTTTACGTTGATGCCAACGAGAAGATCACCGTTAGGACCACCGTTGATACCGCAGTCGCCCTGTCCGCTTACGCGCAGTGTCTGTCCGTCGTCGATACCTGCGGGTACATCAACAGTAACCGTTTTCTGCACTCTTACTCTGCCCACGCCGCGGCACTTTGCACACGGATTCTTTATGATCTTGCCCTTTCCGCCGCAGTGCGGACATGGTTTTGTAGATGATATAGCACCGAACGGAGTACGCTGAGTTGCCTTGATAGTACCTCTGCCCTGACAGTCGGGACAGATATCGGGTGTTGAACCTGCTTCTGCACCTGTGCCCTTACAGTTTTCGCATACAGACATACGGTTTATTTTCAGGTCTATCTTCTTGCCTGAGCAGGCTTCCATAAAGTTAATGGAAACAGCCTCCTGTATATCAGAGCCGCGTCTTGGAGCGTTTACGTTTGAACGCTTTGTGCCGCCGCCGAAACCGAATCCGCCGAAGATACTTCCGAGGATATCGTCCATATCAGCAAAACCGCCGAAGCCGTCCATACCGCCTGCACCGCCGCCGTAGCTCGGGTCAACGCCTGCGTGACCGAATTGGTCATAGCGGGCACGTTTTTCAGGGTCTGAAAGCACCTCGTTAGCTTCGTTTATCTCCTGGAACTTCTCAACGTAGGAAGGATCGTCAGGGTGAAGATCGGGGTGGTTTTCTCTTGCCTTTTTACGGAAGGCTTTTTTTATCTCGTCCTCAGAAGCCCCCTTCTGGAGACCGAGGACTTCATAATAATCTCTTTTTTCAGCCATAGATAACTCCATTCTTCCGTTATACAGCGGAAAGATTTTGTAGGGGACGGCGTCCTCGACGTCCCGCTTGAAAAACTATAGAATACAAAAACGGGCTGTCGGGGACGCCAGCCCCTACAAAAGTTAGCAGTAAACACTAATTTTTTACTGCGCCTGTAAATACACCTATAGGGCGGAGTTTAAGCCGCCCTTTTATGGTGTTATATTTCAGTTCATCAAACCTCTGTGAAGTCAGCGTCAACTACTCCGTCATCATTTCCGCCCTGAGCGCCTGCACCTGCTGCACCGCCCATGTTAGCGAACTGTGAAGGATCAATGCCCTGTGCGCCTGCTGCACCGTTAGGAGCTGCCTGCTGGTAAACCTTTGCAGAGAGATCATAGAATGCCTTCTGGAGATCTTCCTT
>CAMYYQ010000018.1 GCA_947303535.1 uncultured Ruminococcus sp. | reverse complement strand
CATACCTTCTGCACTTATTTTGATGCAGTAAAAGCCATGCTCCCGCCTGCAATGAGCGTGAGCGCAAAAGAAACGTTCAGGCTTGTTAAGAATTTCACGGATATATCTTCTCTCAGTAATGAGGCAGCCGAGCTTCTGGAAATACTTTCGGGTACGGCAGGGAGCAAAGAGCTGAATGAGATGATAGAGAAGCATATAATAGATAAGGGCAGACATCTTCCTGATGAGCTTTGCGATGCAGGTGCTCTGGAATCGGACAACGTTTTCAGACAGGCTGTTGGCGATGCGGCAGTGAGAATGGTGCGCCTTACAGAAAAGTATATGAGCGCTCCCGAAAGCTTCGAGCTTACTCCGAAGCAGAAGAAGGTAGCTGATTTTCTTGAGGAATTCGGCTCTGCTGCCGTAAGGGAAGCTGCGTATATGTGCGGAGTTACCGATGCGGTAGTGAAGCGCCTTTGCGCAAACGGAGCAGCCGAGGAATACGAAGCCGAGGTGCTGAGAAGAGTAGAGGGCGATACGGACGAGAAAAGGAGTCCGCAGGATATAGTCCTTTCAGATGAACAGCAGAAGGCTCACGATACCGTGCTTGCTCAGCTTTTTGAGAGAAAGCCTGCGGTGTTCCTGCTTCACGGTGTAACGGGAAGCGGCAAGACCTCGGTATTTGAAAAGCTCATAGACGATACTGTAAAAATGGGAAGGCAGGCAATGCTGCTCATTCCCGAAATAGGTCTTACCCCACAGATACTGAAGCGGTTTCGTTCGCTTTTCGGTGAGAGAGTAGCTGTTATACACAGCGGACTGTCACTGGGGCAGAGACTTGATGAATACAAACGAATAAAACGTGGCGATGCGGATATCGTAATTGGTACGAGAAGCGCAGTATTTGCTCCGCTGAATGATATCGGACTCATCATCATAGATGAGGAGGGCGAGCGTTCCTATAAATCGGACGGTTCGCCGAGATATTCCACACATGATATTGCCAAGCAGCGATGTGCTTACCATAACTCTGGGCTTCTCGAAATGAAGGAGCGATACCGGAATTTTCCTCTTCCCGAGGTCAGTATCATTGATATGAACCTTGAGCGTGAGGCAGGCAACCGCACGGAATTCAGCCGCAGACTTGCGGAGGAGATAAGTCTCAATCTGAAAAACGGTGAGCAGTCCATATTGCTTCTCAACAGGCGAGGCTATCACACTATCATAAGCTGCTGCGACTGCTATCAGCCTGTGTACTGCCCGAATTGCTCGGTACCGCTGACATATCACAAGAAAAACAACAAGCTGATGTGCCACTACTGCGGCTACGTCAGTGACCCTGTGGAGGAGTGCCCCTCCTGCGGCTCGAAGCACCTTAAAAATATGGGTTTCGGTACACAGAAGCTGGAAGAGGAGCTTTCCACATTCTTCCCGACTGCGCGTATACTGCGCATGGACGCGGATACAACGTTCTCACGGTATTCCTACGAGAAAAGCTTCAAGGAATTCCGCGAGGGGAAATATGACATAATGATAGGTACTCAGATGATAGGCAAGGGACTGGATTTCCCCGATGTTACGCTGGTAGGTGTACTGTCGGTTGATAAGGCTCTGTATGCAGGGGATTTCAGAAGCTATGAGCGCACCTTCTCACTTATCACTCAGGTGGTGGGACGAGGCGGACGCGGGCAGCGTAAAGGCAGGGCTATATTGCAGACCTTCATTCCCGAGCACTACATCATGAATCTTGCTGCTGCGCAGGACTACAAAGGCTTCTACAATGAGGAGATAGCTATACGCCGCGCAATGATATTTCCGCCGCTGTGCGATATGTGCATTTTCTGCTTTGCAGGCGGTGAGGATTTTTCAGTAAAGGTGGGTGCAGACGCAGTTCTTGGACTTATGAACCATAAGCTCAAGGAATTGCAGCCGAAAACTCCCGTGCGCGTGCTTGGTCCCGTAAGATGCTCTTACGGCAGGATAAACGGCAAGTACCGCTACAGGATAATAATGAAGTGCAAGAACAACGCCGAAATGAGGGGCTATATAAGAGGAGTCCTTACAGAGTCGGCAAAGCTGAAAGAGATGAAAGGAATCGCCCTGTATGCCGATATGAACGGCGATGTGGGCGTATGAGAAAAGGATAGGATAAAATGGCACTTAGAAGAATTTTAACAGATAAGGACGAAGTGCTCCACAAGGTTTGCAAGCCTGTGGAGAAGTTTGACGAAAAGCTTGCACAGCTTCTCGATGATATGCATGAGACTCTCGACAAGGCTGAGGGCGTTGGTCTTGCAGCTCCGCAGATAGGCTTATGCAGAAGAATATTCATCATGCACCTTGATGAGAATGATATCGTCGAAGCTATCAATCCCGAAGTTACCAAAAAAGAGGGTAAACAGCGTGTGCAGGAGGGCTGCCTTTCATGCCCGAATATATGGGGCTATGTTACAAGACCTATGAGCTGCCACCTTAAAGCTCAGGACAGGAACGGAAACTGGTTCGAGCGCGATTTCACAGAGCTTGGCGCACAGTGTACCTGCCATGAGAACGATCATCTTGACGGTCATATATTTACAGAAATAGTCGAAGAATTCTTTGTACCAGAGGAGCCGAAAAAATGAAAATAGTATTTATGGGAACACCTGATTTTGCAGTACCTTGTCTGCGTACTCTTGCAGAGAGCGGACATGAGATCGCAGCAGTGTTCACTCAGCCGGATAAGCCTAAGGGAAGAGGCTATAAGCTCATACCTACGCCTGTAAAGGCTGCTGCACAGGAGTATGATATTCCTGTATATCAGCCACTTTCACTGAGAAAGGGCGAAGATGCAGAGGAGGCTATGAAAACGCTTCGCGACATAGCTCCCGAGCTGATAGTCGTTACCGCTTACGGTCAGATACTCCCTAAGGAAGTACTTGAGCTTCCGAAGCATGGCTGTGTGAATATACACGCTTCACTTTTGCCGAAATACAGGGGCGCAGCTCCTATAAACTGGGTAATACTCAACGGTGAAAAGGAGACAGGTGTTACTTCCATGCAGATGAGCGAGGGACTTGACACAGGTGATATGCTCATCAAGAAAAGCACTGAAATAGGCGAAAATGAGACCTATGAGGAGCTTTATGCGAGACTTTCCGACATGGGCGGCGAAGTGCTCGCAGAGACTTTAAAAGCTATCGAAAGCGGCGATCTTCACCCCGAAGTTCAGGACGACAGTCTCAGCTGCTATTCACCTATGATACGTAAAGAGATGAGTGCGCTGGACTTTTCAAAGTCTGCTGAGGATATACACAATACTATCCGCGGAGTTACAGGTTTTGCAATGCTTGAGGGCAAACGCCTGAAAGTATTCAGATCAGAGCTTTCCGATAAAAAGTACCCCAATGCTGAGAACGGAGCTGTTGTCGATACAAAGAGCTTTGCAGTAAAGTGCGGCGACGGCGGTGCGGTAATATTCCGCGAAGTTCAGCCTGAGGGCAAAAAACGCATGAACACAGAGGACTTCCTCAGAGGCAAGAAGCTTACCGAGGGAGAGATACTCGGCTAAGGAGGAAAATATGGGTATAATAGGACTTTTATTAATGATCTTGCTGCCGCTCATCGCACAGATAAATGTAACGACAACTTTCAATAAGTACAGCAAGGTAAGCAATTCAAGAGGACTTACTGCTGATGAAGTTGCAAGAAGGATACTTGATGCAAACGGTCTTTCTCATGTTGGTATCGAGCATATCAAAGGCAGCCTCAGCGACCACTATGATCCAAGAGCAAATGTTGTAAGACTTTCAGATTCATGCTATGGCAATACTTCTGTAGCTGCTATCGGCGTAGCTGCTCACGAGTGCGGTCATGCCTGTCAGCACGCTGAGAACTATACTCCTATTGTAATAAGAAGCAAGATAGTTCCTGCTACAAATATCTGTTCACGTTTCTGGTATTTTGTATTAATTCTCGGTTTTCTTCTCAGCCAGATGGCTATCGGTACTACTCTTATATATGTAGCTATCGCAATGTTTGCAGCAGTAGTTCTTTTCCAGATCGTTACGCTTCCATGCGAGTTCAATGCAAGCGGCAGAGCTTTAAAGACTCTTGAAAATGACGGTATCCTTGAAATGGACGAAGTACCAAAGGCTAAGAAGGTACTCACAGCAGCTGCTATGACATATGTTGCAGCTCTCGTAGCATCAATTATACAGCTTCTCAGACTTCTTGCATCAGTGAAAAGAAGATAATGACAGACCCGAGATACCTTGCTGTAAAGCTTCTCGATAAGACCTTCAGCAGCGGAAGCTACTCGAATTTGCAGCTGGACAGCGGTCTTAAAGCCTCTGACCTTGACGACAGGGGAAAGAAGATGTGCTCTGCTGTTTATTACGGAGTTATAGAGCGTAAGCTGACTCTCGACCACATCATCGGCGGACTCAGCTCACGTCCCATAGCAAAGCTTGACAGCATTATCCTTAATATTCTGCGCTGCGGAATCTACCAGATAATGTATATGGACAGTGTTCCTGACAATGCAGCTGTAAACGAAAGCGTTGCACTTGCGAAGAAATTCCGCAAGACAAGTGCTTCGGGCATGGTAAATGCAGTACTGCGAAACTTTATCCGCAGCGGCAAGGAAATAAAGCTCCCGAAAAACAGTGTAGAAGCAATGTCCGTGAAGTATTCTGCACCTGCTGAGCTGGTGAAAAGTCTCACTGATGATTATGGTGCAGAAAAGGCAGAAGAATTTCTGAAAAATTCTCTTGAAAAGAGTGTCACATATCTGCGCCTTAATGCGTTAATATGTAATGAAAAAGTATTTTATGAAGCACTTGGCGGCATCAAAGCCGAAAAGCTGAGGGATTGCTGCTACACCGTGGAAAGCGGTGACTTAACGGCAACGGAAGCTTTCAGAAAAGGCTATTTCCACGTTCAGGGACTTGCCTCGCAGTTCTGCTGTGAAGCTCTTGCTCCCACTGAGCGGGACAGAGTCCTGGATATATGCGCAGCTCCCGGCGGCAAGACCTTTACTATGGCGGAGCTGATGAACGGTAAAGGCGAGATATACGCCTTTGACCTGCATGAAAAACGTGCCGAGCTCATACGCAAGGGTGCGGAGAGACTCGGTCTCACCAATATAAAAGCAGCGGCAGGGGACGCGACTGTTTTCAATCCCGACTTGCCGAAATTCACTAAGATACTCTGCGATGTCCCTTGTTCGGGACTGGGAGTCATTGGCAGCAAGCCCGAGATAAAGTATAAGAATATCTCAGACTTTGCAGGGCTCCCTGATATACAATATAAAATAGTGTGCAACGCACTGAACTATCTTGAATCGGGAGGTACTCTCGTATACTCAACCTGTACAGTGCGAAAAGCCGAAAATGAGCAGGTCTGTGAAAGACTTCTCCGCGAACATCCCGAGTTGGAAGCAATTGAGCTTCCTGAGATGCTGGGAGAGAAATTCGGCACTATGGCTACACTTATGCCGCCGAAATTCGGCAGCGGTTTCTTTATTGCAAAATTCAGGAAAAAGTAAGGTGATAAATTGGAAAAAGTCGATATCCTCAGTCTTGATCTTGACGAGCTTGCGGAAATACTGACGAGCATCGGCGAGAAGAAATTCCGTGCAAAGCAGATCTTTCAGTGGCTGCACGTGAAAAGAGTCCTTGATTTCGACAAAATGACTGATATATCTGTCCAATTACGCCGCAGCCTGAACGAAATTTTTTGTATAAATGGACTATTTGTGCAGAAAAGGCTTGAATCTGCTATAGATAATACGGTAAAATATCTTTATAGGCTTTCTGACGGTAATTTCGTCGAGACTGTACTCATGGAATACAACTATGGTTACAGCATCTGCGTGTCTACTCAGGTGGGCTGTAAAATGGGGTGCAACTTCTGCGCTTCAACTATAGCAGGCTATGTCAGAAGTCTTACTGCCTCGGAGATTTTATTGCAGATCTACGAGGCTGAACGTGATTCAGGCAAACGTGTCTCGGGAGTGGTGCTCATGGGCATCGGTGAACCCCTTGACAATTTTGACAACGTTATGAAGTTCCTGCATCTGTTGTCCCATAAGGACGGCAATGATATGAGCCTTCGTCACGTTTCACTTTCTACCTGCGGTATCGTACCGCGTATATATGAACTGGCAGACAAGAAATTGCAGCTTACCCTTTCGGTATCACTTCACTGTGCGGATAACGAGGGACGAAGCGAGATAATGCCAGTAAATAAAAAGTATGATCTTCCGAGCCTTATCGAGGCTTGCAGATATTATATCGATAAGACGGGACGGCGTGTCACCTTTGAATATGCCGTTATCGACGATGTTAATTCCTCGCCCGCAGATGCCGATAAGCTGGCAAAGCTGCTGAGGGGAATGAATTGCCATGTTAACCTTATACCCGTTAATAAGGTAAGGGAACGAAATTATCATACAGCCCGTTCAGGCGTTGCGGAATTCGCAAAACTGCTTGGCAGGCGGGGGATAAACGCTACCGTAAGAAGAACTCTCGGCAGCGATATCGAAGCAGCGTGCGGTCAGCTTAGACGCGATGCTGCACAGCAGAATGAAAAGAATGGGGGTGCGGATACTTGAGATTTCGCTTTGGCACGGATATCGGTCTCATGCGCGAAGAAAACCAGGACGCAGTGAGATGCGAATATTTCGGCCATAATGTTCTCGCCGTGGTATGTGACGGTATGGGAGGCGAGCGTGCGGGCAAGGAAGCCAGCGAGCTTGCAATAGAAGAATTCTTCCAGCGTTTTTCGGCGGATTACAAAGAGAGTCTGAGCGATGAAGAGATCCGTAAACTCCTTATCTCCTCGATCTCGGCAGCTAATTCCGTGATATATACACGGGCAAGGTTCGATTTCAAGAATTTCGGCATGGGAACGACCTGTGTGGCTGCCTTTGTCAACAAGAAAACAGCTTTCATAGCCAATGTCGGTGACAGCAGAGCATATCTTATAACGGATACGGGGCTCGTAAGGATAACTACAGATCATAACGTAGCCGCTCTCCTCTTTGAACAGGGAAAGATCACCGAGGAGGAAATGGAAGTACACCCTCAGAAGCATATGCTCGTCCGAGCGGTAGGCGTAGAAAAAACAGTGCTTACAGATACATTTATGCTTGATTATGAGGATAATAAAATCAGCCTGCTGCTTTGCTCTGACGGACTTTCGGGTTATTGCAGCGACGATGAGATATACAGCGTCATACTAAACTCTGATTTTGATGATGTTGCAGACGAACTTATTAAATTAGCTCTCGCAAAGGGCGGCCGTGACAATGTAACTGTTGCGGTAATTTCTGACTAACGCAGGAGGAAAGGAAATGGATAAAAACATTGGCAAAAAGCTCGACGGAAGATATGAGATAACCGAGCTTATCGGCGTCGGAGGTATGGCTGAGGTCTACAAGGGCGTTGATGTTATCGACAACAAAACGGTAGCAATAAAAATACTGAAAAAGGAATTTGCAGAAAACGAAGAGTTCCTTCGCCGTTTCAGAAATGAGTCAAAGGCGATAGCAGTACTTTCTCATCCTAACATCGTAAAGATATACGATGTTGGTTTCTCTGAAAAGATACAGTATATCGTTATGGAGTATATCGACGGTATCACACTTAAAGAGTATATCGAAGAGGAAAAGGTCCTTTCATGGAAGGACACAGTTCATTTCGTTATACAGATACTCCGTGCTCTTCAGCACGCTCACGACAAGGGTATAGTCCACCGCGATATAAAGCCGCAGAACATTATGATGTTCACTGACGGCACTATAAAGGTCATGGACTTCGGTATTGCCAAGTTTGCCCGTGAAGAGGGCAAGACAGCTACAGATCAGGCGATCGGAAGCGTTCATTATATCAGCCCTGAGCAGGCAAGCGGCAACGTTACAGACGCTAAGAGCGATATCTACTCGGTAGGCGCAATGATGTACGAGATGCTCACGGGAAGAAAGCCATTTGACAGCGATAACCCCGTTGCTATCGCAGTTATGCATATGCATGATATCCCCGAGCGTCCAAAGCAGATAAATCCTGATATCCCTGACGGTCTCGAAGAGATAGTTCTCAGAGCTATGGAAAAGGCTCCCGAGGACAGATATCAGACAACTGCCGAAATGATAAGCGATATCGAAGCTTTCAAGGCTGATCCTCATATCTCATTCGGTTACTATGCCGAGGAGGATGACGAGAGCGAGCAGGATATGCTCGATTCTTCCGTTGAGAATAATATCCAGTCAGAGAGCAGACAGGAGGTAGCAAGTGCCTACGCTGCAAAGGCTGCATCTTCATCAGTCGGAGCACCTGCTTATGCAGGAGCAGCTGCTGCAATGTCAGCAGGCGGCAGAAATGCAGGCGCAAACGGCGGCGGAACTTCTGTTTCTCAGAGATACAATGACGCATACACCAATAACTATAACAATAACGGCGGTTATGCCGATGACGAGGACGACGATGAGGAAGAAGAGCGTTCTTCACTGGTAGTTCCTGTTCTTACAGCAGTAGTTGTAGTTGTTATCATCGTTGCAGTATTCTTCGTTGTAACAATGCTGCGTAACCTTATTACAAACAATGCCAACAGAGGCGGCAATAAGATGCCTGAGCTTTATGGTATGGACTACTATGAGGCAGAACAGAAGTGGGGCAACAGCATCAACTTCCAGATCGAGGGCTCTGAGTATAACGAAAAAGATGAAAACTGCATCATCAAGCAGAGCATCGAAGCAGGCTCAGTGTTCAAGAAGGGTGATGTCTGCAAGGTAACTATCAGTAAGGGTATGGAGACTGTTGATGTTCCTCATGTTGCAGGAATCAACGCAGACCTTGCAAAGCTCCAGCTCAAGGACAGAGGTCTTGAATGTAAGATAATCAAGCGTTCGGACGGAAAAGTAAATCCGAACTATGTAATCAAGTCCGAACCTGAAGAGGGTACGGAAGTATATAAGGGCTCTACAGTCGTTCTCTACGTAAGTATGGGCGCAAATGCAGAACAGTTTGAGCTTGAGGACTATACACACATGAGCATTGATGACGCTGTTATCAAGGCAGGATACAAGAACCTCAAGGTAGAGACAGTTTCAGAGCCTTCATACGAAAAGAAGAACATCGTATTCAAGCAGGATCCTGAAAAGGGTACAAAGATCGAGGGCGGTTCTACAATTACTCTTTATGTCAGCGACGGTACTATCCCCGACGGTAAGGTAGATATCACTATACCGCTTCCTTCGGACGCAAACGGACGATTCAGCATCGACTTCATCCTCACAGACGAAAAGGGCAAGACCACAGCACAGTCCTCAGGAAATATCATTTGTCCTGATATGAGCAGTGTTCCCATGACCCTTGACGGTTCCGGAAAGAACGTATCCGTAAGAGCACGTCTTACAAACCTCAGCACACAGCAGAACTCAGTTCTCGGAACATACACCTTTAACTTCG
>CAMYYQ010000017.1 GCA_947303535.1 uncultured Ruminococcus sp. | reverse complement strand
AGTTCCGTACATATCATACACAGGGGCAGGGATAAAGTCCTTCTTGGGTGCGGTAGTTGTCGTGGTAGCGGTGGTTGTTGTCGTAGTCGTCGTCGTAGTTGTGGTAGTTGTTGTGGTGGTAGTCGTCGTTTCGGGTACCCACTGAACAACATTGCCCCTGTAATTACTGTTAAGTACGCTTTTTCTCAGCTCCACAAGGTCATGGATATCCACAGCGCCGTCGATATTCAGATCGGCTTTCTGGATAACTCCGTTATTTATCAGAGCGTCCTTTCGCGTTCCGTTTGCATACTCAATGGAATACTTTTGTGAACCTGACACGCTGTACACGCTTTTATCATCAAATTTGGCAGTACCGTGCAGATCTTTTGAAAGAACAACAAGATCAGCCACATTTACCTGCGTGTCGTTGTTAAGGTCTCCGAGTGTACAGACCTTTTTCCATGCAGCTCCTGCACTTGCAGGTATCGCTACAGCTGCTATCATTACTGTTGCCGCCAATGATGTCATTGCCTTAAGAAATGAATACCTTTTCATTTAAGATCCCCCTTTGCAGCACTGTAAATTGAAATAAAGAAGAAAAAACTCTACAGCCATGAAATCAAGCCCTTAGCCTTTAGCTATTAGCCAATGTGTCGCCTTCGGCGAATAATTTAAATATTGTGAGCGTAAGCGAACTCTTTCGGCTAACGGCTCATGGCTAACGGCTAATTTTTTTCTTTCCTGATTCAATCATTATTAATAGAAATACTTTACTCTGAAAACACAGGGAGCAAAGCTCCTAATGTTTCCACAATAAAATAAGAAGGCTGTCGAGCATAATGCCCGACAGCCGAACTTTCTGCGTTCACTATTTACCGCATAAACACATTATTTAGCGTAGTCAGAAACTCTGCTCTCACGAATGAGATTGACCTTGATCTGACCCGGATAATCCATTTCAGATTCGATCTGCTGAGCGATCTGTCTTGCAACGAGGACCATCTTTTCATCATTGATGACCTCAGGCATAACCATGATCCTGACTTCACGTCCTGCCTGTACTGCGAAGCACTTCTCAACGCCGTCATAAGAGTTGCATATCTCTTCAAGCTTCTGAAGACGTTTGATATAGCTTTCGTAGTTTTCGCTTCTTGCGGCAGGTCTTGCAGCGGAGATAGCGTCGGCTGCCTGAACTATGCAGGCAATAACTGTCTTTGGCTCGACATCGTTGTGATGTGCCTCAACAGCATGGATAATAACAGGATTTTCGTTGTATTTTTTACAAACATCAACGCCTATCTGAACGTGTGAACCCTCGATCTCGGCAGTAAGAGCCTTACCGATATCGTGGAGAAGTCCTGCACGTCTTGCAATATTTGCGTCAACTCCCAGCTCTGAAGCAAGAACTCCACAGAGCTTGGCAACCTCGATGGAATGATCGAGGACATTCTGTCTGTAGCTTGTACGGAATTTAAGGCGGCCGATAAGCTTTATAAGCTCATGATTAAGACCGTGAACATTGGTCTCAATTACAGCACGTTCACCCTCCTGCTTGATGCGGTACTCAACTTCGCGCTTAGCCTTTTCGACCATTTCCTCAATACGTGTTGGGTGGATTCTTCCGTCAGCGATAAGCTTTTCGAGAGCGATCCTTGCGACCTCACGTCTGATCTGGTCAAAGCAGGAAATAGTAATAGCCTCAGGGGTATCATCAATAATAAGATCAACACCTGTCAGAGTTTCGAGAGTCCTTATGTTACGACCCTCACGACCGATAATACGGCCCTTCATTTCATCATTAGGAAGCGGAACAACAGAAACTGCTGCCTCTGATACCTGATCGGCAGCAACCTTAGCGATAGCCAGTGAGATATAGCTTGCCTTCTCCTGACATTCGTCCTTGATCACCTGCTCGTAAGCTGCAACCTTAACAGCCTTTTCGTGTACCAGATCGTCCTCAAGCTTTGAGATGATATACTCCTTAGCCTGATCCTTGGTGAATTCGGAAATACGCTCAAGAATATCCATCTGGCTCTTCTTTATAGAGTCAGCTTCCTTCAGCTTTTCATCAGCCGTTTTGATCTTCTGATTGAGTGTTTCCTCTTTCTTTTCAAGGTTATCAGTTTTCTTGTCTAAGTTTTCTTCCTTCTGCTGCATACGTCTTTCCTGACGTGACAGCTCTGCTCTGCGATCCTTGATCTCCTTATCTGCTTCGGTGCGAAGCTTATGTATTTCGTCCTTTGCTTCGATGAGCGCGCTTTTCTTCTTATTATCGGCATCCTTCTCAGCGTCCTCGATGATACGCTCAGCCTGCTGTTCAGCAGAGCCTACTATCGCTTCTGCGTCGTGCTTGCGCTTTTCAACACCTGCCTCAACGCCCTTTTTATAGAACAGAGCATATCCTACTCCAACGCCTGCTGCTAAAGCAGCAACGATCAGGACAATAGCGATGATTGGATCCATACAGTGCATTACCTCCTTTTTGTAAAAATAATCAAAAGTTTGTATCATAATTTTTTATTATTACTGAAAGGCGGTAAATGCCGCTTATTTTATTCATTTGTAAATATATAGATCAAGAGCCGATCCCCCAAAAGGATCCGACCCGCAAAAAATAGACGGACGTAATAATCCCCGTCCAAGATTTGTTTTCATTATCATATTTATACCGTCGGGACTGTATATATTTCGCCCTTTACGGATAATGATTTAAAACAAAGCTGCATATACTGCCAAAGTAATATTATGCAAATAAATACAACATAATTATTATATAATATTTCTGCCGCTATGTCAATAGATTTTTTTTGAATTAAAAACCAACAGTCATTATCCTTTTTTTCGTGCAGGCTATGCAGCTATAACAAAAGCCTGTTATCCTCAGGCTGACATACTCTGTAAAAAGAAGCAAGGGAGGGCTATTTCATCAGAAAAGCTCCTCCCTGCACCTCTATATAAATACCTCTATACGCTTTGATTTACTTTTTGTCAGGCTCCGGCTCTATAACAGGAGCATCAACAGCGTTCTTTCTTACGCTTGCGATACCCTTCTTGCAGCTGTCCTTCTTAACATAGCCTTCACTGGCGGCTATGATCTCGCCGTTTCTTGCTTTAAGGCGGAATCTGAATTCGCCTGATTTGTCCTTGTAAATCTCGAACTTTGGATTTGTCTCAGTCTGAAATCCTTCTACGGTCTGATCTTCAAGATTAGCCTCAGGAGCGTTCTTCATAACGCTTGTGATGCCGTTTTTTACGCTTGCGAGTGTATTATATACCTCTCCGCCTGTAGCGATCACCTCTCCGTTACCAGCCTTCAGGCTGAATGTAAAGCCAGTCTTGGTAGTCTTGATGATAAATTTTCCCATAATTATTTTTCAACACCTTTCAGCAAAATTATTATAAATCGAACTTGCCGCCGATTTTTACCATAATTATAACCGAATTATATCAGCTTGTCAATAGATTTTGTTAAATTTCATCAAAATAACGAACAAAAAGAAAATCTGTTCAATTTTTGATAAAAAAGAGCGTACCAATGTACGCTCTTAATGATATTGTAAATTGAAAAAAGAAAGGAATAAACCTTGTAATACAGCCATTAGCCGAAAGAGTTCGCTAACGCTCACAATATTTAAATTATTCGCCAAAGGCGACACCTTAGCTAATAGCTAAAGGCTAAGGGCTGAGTTTTATGATAAGTGAGAATCAAGGTAATACTTACCTAATTCAATCAATATTATTCTGTAATAATAAAGCTTTCGGGCACTGTTTTGCATACTGCCGAAAAATAACCTGCTCCTGCAAGCTTCTCCGAGCATATCTCAGCCTGCTCCTCACTCTCAAAAAGTCCGAAAACTGCCGAGCCGCTGCCCGTCATAGTCGCGCTTAGTGCGTCATTACCGAGCATTACAGACTTTATATCGTCCACTTCTTTTAGCTGTACAGCCTGCTCAAAGAGATTTCCAAACCACTTATACGCCTCATTCGGAGCTTTTTCAATAGCCTCCGCAAGCTTTTTTGCATCGGGGTGCTGCGGAGCTTCAAGCGAGTCTATATTCCTGTAGGCTTCCGCAGTCGAAACGCCCTCTCTGCCCTTGGCGATAACCAGTATACGTCCCGAATGATCGGCGATAGGAGTTATCTTTTCACCGATGCCCTCAACATAGGCAGTTCCGCCCGTAAGGAAGAAAGGCACGTCAGCCCCCAGCTTTTCGGGCTTGCTGACGCTTTTCCCAGTAAGTTCACCAAGACAGTACAGAACAGCCGCTGCGTCGGTACTTCCGCCGCCCATGCCTGCCTGCGAGGGGATCCCCTTTTTAATATGTATACGACAGCCGCAGTCCATACTGTTCTCCTCAAAGAACAGCTTTGCAGCTTTATAGGCGATATTTCGCTCATCACAGGGTATAGGGTCGGAGCTTGCGAACATCTCTGGGACTTCACAGCTAAGCTCTATGCCGCTTTCAGTCAGCTCAACTGTTACCTCGTCATAAAGTCCTACGGTCTGGAATACGCTTTCAAGTGCGTGATAGCCGTTTGGGAGCTTTCCTGTGACATCAAGGGCAAGATTTACCTTTGCCGCTGTCTTTACCCTCATTTCTTCTCAGCCTCCAGCTTTTTCAGGAACTTTTCGATACGTCTGATAGCTTCCATAAGGTGTTTCAGCGAATAAGCATAGGAGATACGCATATATCCCTCGCCGCTCTCACCGAAAGCACTTCCGGGAACTGCCGCAACTCTGTCCTCAAAGAGCAGTCTTTCGCAGAATTCCTCACTGGTCATGCCTGTACTCTTTATACACGGGAACACATAGAATGCGCCCTCGGGATTGAAGCAGGTAAGTCCGAGGCGGTTGAATTCGCCCACAAGGTAACGGCGGCGGATATTGTACTCCTCAACCATTTTCTCTACCTCTTTATCACAGGCGGTAAGTGCCTCAACTGCCGCATTCTGGCTTATGAAAGGGCTGCACATGATGCCGTACTGATGTATCTTTGATATCTGTGATATTATAGGCTCGGGAGCTGTTACATAGCCCAGTCTCCAGCCTGTCATGGCATAAGCCTTTGAGAAGCCGTTAACGTAGATAGTACGCTCTCTCATGCCCTCAAGCTCGATTATCGAGAAATGCTTTCTGCCGTAGGTGAGCTCTGAGTATATCTCGTCAGAGAGAACCATTATATTGGTATCTCGGAGGAAATCAGCAATAGGCTCCAAGTCCTCTTTTGTCATTACTGCTCCTGTAGGATTATTCGGGAAAGGCAGTATCAGCAGCTTTGTGCGGTCTGTGACCTTGTCTTTGAAATCATCAAGAGTGAGCTTGAAGTTGTTCTCAATGCGTGTAGGCACTGACACAGGTACGCCGCCTGCAAGCTCAACAAGCGGAGCATAACAGACAAAGCAGGGCTCTACAACAAGCACCTCGTCGCCGGGATCAAGAAGACCTCTGATAGCAAGGTCTATAGCCTCAGAACCGCCGACCGTAACGATCACTTCCTTGTCGGGATCATATTTTACGCGGTGTTTTTTCTCAATGTGTGCTGAAATAGTATTTCTCAGAGAAGCAAGTCCCTTGTTTGGTCCGTAGATGATATGCTTTCTTTCAAGCACCTGTATAGCGGCTTTTCTGATAGCCCAGGGTGTATTGAAGTCAGGCTCGCCCACTCCGAGAGATATAACGTCGTCCATAGTGCCTGCAATATCGAAGAATTTACGTATCCCGGACGGTTTGATGTCCTTTATCTTGTTTGAAAGGACTTTATCGTAATCTATCACGATCAGCCGAGTCCCCTTTCATCAGGCTCTTCACCGTCAATGAAGATGCCTTTTTCCTTGTATTTTTTCAGAATAAAGTGTGTGGAAGTCGAAAGTATCCCGTCAATAGTAGCCAGTCTCTCTGATACAAAGAATGCAACGTCCTTGAGGTCGTTGCCCTTTACCTCAACAGCAAGGTCGTAAGCACCCGATGACATAAGGCTTACGCTCTCCACCTCGTCGTACATCATAATTGTCTTTGCAATGTCGTCAAATCCGCAGTCGCGCTGTGGTGTAACTTTAAGCTCGATAGTTGCATAAACAGTTGACTTGTCGTAGAGGTCGTCGTCAACGATAACGCTGTAGCCCTTGATGACTCCGCTCTTTTCAAGCTTTTCTATCTCTGCTGCGGCTGCTTCCGCGGATATACCGAGCATCTCACCCAATGCCGCATTTGATATACGTGCATTCTGCTGTAATATTTTTACAATGTCTTTCATAATATCAGTTCCTTTCATTAATAATAAAGCTCTGCCTTTAGCCATGTGTAGGGGCTGCCTGTGGCGGCCCGTTGTAATCTGATCATACCTTACGGACGACCAATGGTCGTCCCTACATGGGTTCATGCAATTTGCATCGTAAGGGGGACACGGGCGAACACTGTTCGCACCTACTTAGCTCTTAGTTCTTAGTTCTTAGCTCTTAGCTCTTAGCTCTTAGATCTTAGTTCTTAGGACTATCAATATTCAACGTATTCGCCCTGCTTATAGCCGTAGTAATCAAGTACATCGTCCCATGTCTTGCCGACATAGTTCGTATAGCCGTATCCGAAATCGGTATCGCCGACATATTTTTTGTCGCGGTCTGTATCCCAGCAATAGACCTTTGATACGCTGAAACCGTTGTATTCCATCACATACTCTATGTCGCCGTGTTTGGGCGTCTCCCAGTCTCCTCCCTCTGTAATAGCCGTAAAAGGCGTATCCTTGCTCCATTTGCCGTAGAGATATACAGGGATATCATTTTCTCCGCGGTTGTACTCCCATGCGATAGCCGCAGCAAGGTCGCAGGATTCCAGTGCATCAATATCATCAAAGTCTATTCCCTGAGGCTCTTCGCGTGTAGTGTTGTAATTGCTGCCTGTGTAGGAATTATCATCCTTTTCAAGCTTGATATCGGTGTATTTGCCGTACTCTAAGCCAAACTTTTCAAGGACTTTCTTCCATTTCAGTTCTTTGAGTTCGTCAGCGTCCTCGATATCGCCGTAAACTCCGACTTTATCCTTTCGGGAAGTGCCTTCGCAGCAGATAATTGATTTAGGCTGCCCGTAGTCATCGGGAATAACTATATACTCAATATCTTCCGTATCTGAAAAATACTCTTTGACCTTCTTGCCGAACTCTCCCTCGCCTGTCTTTGTATAGATTATATCATTAGCTATCTTCTGTTCATCGTCCGTAAGAACACACACAACAGAATGATACAGCGTCTTTGCCTTGACGTTTGCGGAAGTCTGCTTGCTCTTTTCGACATAGCCCATCATTCCAAGTGACAGCTCGTCAAGTACGTCTCCGCCCTTTTTGTCCTTTTTCGTAGTTTTCTCTTCCTCAGCTTCTGTCGTTTCTGTAGTAGTCTCCTTTGAAGAAGATTTTTCCTCTGACTTGCTGCTCTCTTTGCCGCAGCCGAATGAAGATGCCGCAGTAAGAAGTGCCAGACTAAGCAATAATACTCTTTTGGCTTTCATAATATATCCCCCGTTATGTTATGTCAATGAAATACGGTTTTCTCTTTTTGAAGTAGGCTGTCCTTTTGAAGCCTGCCGCTCGCGCTATCTCTATACCGTTGGCAGAGTTTGCAGCTATATCCTCGACTGTATGTGAGTCCGAACCTATTGTGACTATCTCGCCGCCCATATCGCGGAAAAGCTTTACATATTTAAGGTTGGGGAAGCAGTCCCCGAAGCCCTGTCTTATACCTGATGTATTTATCTCGATGCCCTTGCCGTTGTGAGCAAGATTGCGGAAGATATCCGCGATAATATCGTCATATCGACTTATATCAGCTTCTATTCCGTTTCTCTGCTTCATGTAGCGCAGGCAGTAGGTAATGTGACCGAAAACGTCAAGGAGATCAGTTCTGCTTACTTCATAGGCTTCCTTGAAATAACGTTCCAGCAGGTCGTATATCTCGTCCATAGTCATTTTCTCATAGTCTATGAAGTAAAAATCCTGCTCACCCATAACCTGATGCACCGAGCCTATGATGAAATCAACTCTCTTGTCAGCATTTACTCTCTTTGCAACGTCAACATCGTGGAGTATCTGTCCCAGCTCCACACCGCAGATAAGATTGAGCTTTTCTGCCCATTTTTCTTTCAGCGCAGTCACCGCAGAAACAGAGCCTTCAAAGTCGGCGGCATAATCGAAGCTTTCGCGGAGATGCCACTCTTTCTCGGGATAATGCTCCTTTTCGTACCAACCATTGCACTCACAGTGGTCGGTAATGGCATAGGCGGCAAGTCCCAGCTCCGCGGCTCGTTTGATACATTCGTTTATATCAGCCTCGGAGTCCACCGAAAACTGCGTATGTGTATGGCAGTCCATAAGTCTCATATTCTCAGCCCCTTTTAAGTGTATTTTATTATTATAACACATAATCGAAGAAATTTCCACTGTTTTTTGAAAAAAGCTTCCTTAGAGCTTAGATTTAAGAGCTAAGAAAGCCGTTAGCTTGTAGGGACGACCATTGGTCGTCCGTGCCTTACGATGCAAATAACATGATACGATGTGTAGGGGCGCGCATTGCGTGTCCGCAAATAACCGTAAAATCACAAATGACGCTATGTAGGGGCTGGCGTCCCCGACAGCCCGCCATTAACCCACGAATTATAAATAGCCATGTGTAGGGGAGTCCGCCCTCGGGCTCCCGTCCAAATATATTTGTGTTCCTGCGGACGCCCAAAGGGGTCCCTACAGCGCGATGATATTTGCATCGAGATTGCCGGGCGCTCGGAAAGCGCCCCTACATAGTTCTTAGCTCTTAAATGAAAAAATTTCCTGTGGCTGTTGCTTTTTCGGAATAAGTGTGTTATAATTATATCAATCATTCGCAATACGCCGAATAACAATAAAACGGAGGTTTTTTACTATGAGAGCAGTTGTAACTGTAATAGGTAAGGATACTGTGGGAATTCTTCACAAGGTAAGCGGTATCTGCGCTGAGTACAATGTTAACGTAATAGAGGTAACACAGAGCGTTCTTCAGGATATGTTCGCTATGATAATGCTGGTAGATATATCGGCTATAAAGGGCGATTTCTCTGAGCTTGTAGAAAGAATGAACACCCTCGGAACCGAGCTTGGTCTCTCTATCCACACCATGCACGAGGACATCTTCAACTCAATGCACAGTATCTGATGAAAGGAAGTAAGCTCAATGCTTAATGTATATAATATACTTGAAACTATCCGCATGATACAGGACGAGTGCCTTGATATCCGTACTATCACTATGGGTATCTCTCTCCTTGACTGTATCGACACGGATATTGATAAAGCCTGCGAAAAGGTCTACAATAAAATAGTATCAAAGGCAGGAAACCTCGTTGCTGTAGGTCAGCAGATAGAGACTGAGTACGGTATCCCTATCGTAAACAAGCGTATCTCGGTAACTCCTATCGCTATGCTCGCAGCTGCCTGCCCTAACGGTGATACTGTAAAGTTCGCAAAAACGCTCCAGAGAGCAGCTGATACCTGCGGCGTTAACTTCATAGGCGGATATTCCGCACTTGTACACAAGGGCTTCAGCGCAGGAGATATGGCACTTATCAAGTCTATCCCCGAGGCTCTTGACGTTACACAGAACATCTGCTCATCTGTAAATATCGGCTCTACAAAGTCGGGTATAAATATGGACGCTGTAAAGCTCATGGGTCAGATAGTCAAGGAAACTGCAATAAAGACCGCAGACCGCGACTGCATAGGACCTGCAAAGCTCGTTGTATTCTGCAATGCCGTTGAGGATAACCCCTTCATGGCAGGTGCTTTCCACGGTGTGGGAGAGCCTGACTGCGAGATACACGTTGGCGTATCGGGTCCCGGAGTTGTACGCGCAGCTCTTACAAAGTACCCTGACGCTTCGATAAACGAAATTGCAGATATAATCAAGAAAACTGCATTTAAGATAACCCGTATGGGTCAGCTTGTAGGCGCAAGAGCTTCCGAGCTCCTTGGCGTACCATTCGGTATAGTTGACCTGTCACTTGCTCCTACACCTGCTATCGGCGACAGTGTTGCCCATATCCTTGAGGAAATGGGACTTGAAATGTGCGGTACTCACGGTACTACAGCCTGCCTCGCAAT
>CAMYYQ010000016.1 GCA_947303535.1 uncultured Ruminococcus sp. | reverse complement strand
CTCGGCAGAATCGTCGCCGATAAGTACTTTTACCTTGTTATTCATTATTTATACCTCCTCTTGTTCAGCGGTTTTCGACCGCTTAATAATGATATCACATCACAAAAGGAGCTGCAATGATTTATTTTAAGGTATTAGGAAGTAAATGTTCGAGAAATGTATCAACGCAGAGACGGTGAAAAAGACCGTCGGAAAAGGTTGTCGCAAAAGACTGAAAGCAGGCGAAAAGCCCGATTACTTACGTTTTTTTCTGTGCAGAACTGCTTCCGACATCTCTCTTACGTTTGTACCCTCGGGGAAAAGCTTGTCGGCAAGCTTCTGAAGAGGGTTTTTCCTGACTTTTTCCATACGGACAGGAGCAAGTTTCGGCTCACTTGCAGCCTTGCCCCATTTTTTCATTTCTTTATCCGAAAGAAGCGGAGAAATAATATTCCTGTCGCCGATATAGCTGTGATTTTCGAGGAATTCCAGCGGCAGCCGACAGCCTTCGCTGCCGTATTTCCCGATAAAATCCCCGAAATGGAAGTACAGCATATCCTTGAAATCGTCTCTTCCGTCGGTTATCTTCTGATTTTTTTCCATTGCCTCAATGAGAGACTTCTGCATTTCGCTCTCGGGTTCAAAATTTTCGATGAGTGAAAGCGGACCGAGTATCATAAAGCCTATCATGTATTCATCAAGGCAGAAGTCGCTGTGGGGCTTTTTATTCTGCGGAACGTCAAAGCCGTAAGCTGCATAAAGTGCGAAAGCTGACCTTAAAGCCATGCATTTTTCACTGTCAATGTCGAATATGAGCTTTTCCTCGATAAATCCGCGGAGTCGTCCCGATTTTATCATAAGTGGCTGAACGGATTGAAGCATTACAGCCTTTATACCTCTGACTATAGCGGCTTCAATATCGTTTGAGAAGTCGCCGCCGATATGGAGGATATTGCTTGCTTCAACACCTGATTTTTTTATGACCACATCAAGATAGCCTGTTTCTGCCGAATCTGGTATATTCTGTTCTGACGGTATTATTACCGAGTCATATCCGCCGTATCCGCAGTTGCAGAGTATCTTGACCACAACATCACGGGGATAATAAGATGCAGACGTAACGATTATCTTGTTTTTGCAGTCCTTAGCCTTATCGAAGAGAAGCTTTCCTATCTTTCGCGGAAAAGCGAAATGCTCTATAAGGTCACATTCCCTTGTCATGAGCCTTTCCCTGCCTGTGGGAGTTATACCGCTCATTTTAGCAAGGATATTGTATATCTTCTCAAGGGTAACATTGCCCTTTGCACTGTATTTCTTCTCAGCCGCCTTCTGCGCTTCCATACGAAGCTGTGTAAAGGACTTGTCTGAGGTAGTCAGCAGCGAGAAATCCTCCTCCATGAAGAGAAACATATCCTCAGGTCTGGAAAAGGGAGTAATGACGAGAGTATCCCATAGCTTGAAGCTTATAGCCCTGTGGTCGTTTCTTTCGACCTCATGGAGCGTTTTTACAAGTATCTCGTCCTGTGCCGCAGACAGCGGTCTTTTTGGGTGAAACTCTCCGTCCATTTAATACCTCCTTTTATTCGGTTGCAGAAGCAGTTTCTTCTTCCGTATCTTTATCAGCTTCGGGAGGCTCTATACCTCTTAGCTTGCGGTATTCGTCAAGAGTCATAGCACCGTCGGAGTTATATGCTCTTATCATAGAGTCCTTGCTGGTGAATTCCTCACTGTATTCGCCTTTTTCGTTTTGTATGTACTTTCCGTACCATACGCTGAAGAACGACCATACAGCATTATCACGGAAAGCCGCGTCGATATCGG
Source organism: uncultured Ruminococcus sp. (assembly GCA_947303535.1). The sequence continues at coordinate 8,732 of CAMYYQ010000016.1, read as the reverse complement.
GGATACTTCCGCATTCGCTTATAGCGATGAGCTTATCGCTGCCCACGAATTTCTGAACAGCAGCAAATTCCTCATAGAATCTGTTTCCATAGTCCTTTTCGTTCTTTACGTAAAGGTCAACGGCAGCTATATCGAATGTACGTCTGTCAACCAGGGTAGTATCGCTCTGACCGTTCCATATCCAGATAAGGTTGTCCAGCTCGAAATACTTGGTAAGGCGTTCATAGAGCAGGTTCCACAGCCACTTATAAGCGTCAGGACCCTTTGCGCCCCACCAGTACCAGTTGCCGTAGCCCTCGGGCAGCGGTCTCCACAGCACAGGGACTCCCCTGTTTTTCAGTGAAGTGAGCTGACCTGCCATATTATCTATATCCAGTATGATACCGTAACATTCCTTGGAAATATTTCCCTTGCTGTAAAGCTCACGGATCTCTTCCTCGGTGAGCTCTGCTATCTTTTCTTCAGTAACGGCTTTTGAAAGGTCAAAGTCCGTATCGTCTGCGTTCATGGCACTTTTCTTATCGGAAGGTGAGTTCCAGTACCAGCTCACGCAGGAGATACCGCCGTTTAAGTACCACTCGGCAGCAGCGTCCACTTCCCTGAAGCTCTCGTCAAGGTTTCCTCGTGAGACTTCAAAGTTTGAGCAGCGTATAACAGGGTATTTTCCCGTAGTACGGTAGATAAGATCAAGCTCGGAATTATCTCCGCCGTAAACGTACTGACCTGTTATCATGTATTTTCCGTAGTTTTCGGAAAGGAAGCTCATAAGCTCCTTTGCGGATTTTGCTGCATTTTTGTTTACAAGCTCTCCCTTAGTGTCATAGCTTATGTCGCTGAGGGAGGTATTATTTTCAATTTTCAGATAATCGAGGCACATATCGCCGTTTTCGGGAGTAATTTCAAGCTTCTGCTTGCCCTTTGTAAGGAAAACGCCGTATACGGTGATATAGGTGAACTGATTATTGTCGGTAGTCTTGAATGTCGTAAGCTGTTCGTCGCCAAGCTTTAATCGGCAGTTTACAGCCTTTTCGGACATTATATTGAATGAAAGGTCATAGTGCTGGTTGCTGGGGACATCTATCTCAAAGACTACGGAAGCTTTGCCTTCGTTTCCGAATTTGGTAACATAGCCGTCACCGCTGAATTCGGGCTTGTTGGTATCTACAGCAGCACCGCCCTTTAGCTCGGCTTTTTCAGCTTCGTAGAGGTTGCCCGACTGTTTTTTCTCTATTTCAGGGAAAGTAACGGGATAATCGGGAAAGGTCTCAACAGGCTCTGTAGTAGTGGCTTCCGCAGTGTTTTTTGCAGTAGTTTCCTCTATGATAGGCACAGAGGATGTAATAGGTTTTTTGCTGTTGCTGCAAGCCGCAAAAACAGAAGCACCTGCTCCTATAGCAACGGCAACAGCAGCTATCTTGCGAATATCCATTTATTCCTCCTAAGGGTATCAGGCTTTGACAGTATATTTCTTGCCCTTTTCTGTATTGAAGATGATAACGCCGTCTTCGATACGTGAATTTACAGATATACCGTCACAGGTAATGCTTGCAACGCAGTTTGCGCGGAGACGCATCTCTCCGTCAGCATCGGAATATATATCGGCTGTAGTGAGCTTGTTCTCGATCCAGTAGATGTCAAAGGTATATCCGCCCTTTGCTTTGAGACCTTTAACGTAACCGCTCTTCCATTCATCGGGAATTGCAGGGAGCAGGTCTATCTCGCCGCCGCAGCTCTGCAAAAGAGCCTCAGCGATAGCGGCAGTACCGCCGAAATTGGCATCTATCTGGAAACTATGCTCTGAATTTGTCATATTTGGGTTAGTTGAATGTGAGAGCAGGCGCTTGAGGTTTTCGTAAACCATACGGCTGTCGTAGAGTCTTGCCCACATATTTGTTATCCATGCGCAGCTCCAGCCTTTTTTTCCGCCGCCGTTGATAAGTCTGCGGACAAGGGTAGCTCTTGCAGCGTCCGCAAGCTTTGGAGTCCTGTAGGGATTGATAAGGTCGGCAGGGTGGAGAGCGAAGAGCTGAGAGATATGCTTGTGACCGATATCGGACTCGTCATAGTCCTCTGCCCATTCCATTATCTGTCCGTACTTGCCCACCTGAGGAAGTGGCAGCTTCTGCATCATATCTCTCAGTTTTTCGGCAAATGCTTCGTCTTTACCGAGAATATTGGCAGCATTGATGACATCGGCAAAAAGCACGGTGATTATCTGCATATCAATAGCAGGTCCCATACAAAGGCTTGCCTTCACGCCGTTTTCGTCGATATACTCATTTTCGGGAGATACGGACGGACCTGTTACCAGCTTGCCCTTGCCGTCATCTGTGAGATATTCTGTGAAGAATTCGGCAGCTTCCTTTAGAATATGGTATTTATCCTCAAGGAATTCCTTGTCGAGGGTGTATTCATAGTGTTCGTAGATATGGAGAGCCAGCCATGCACCGCCCATAGGCCATATGCTGGAAGTCCTGCACTCGTCCTGAGGTACGGTATCTCCCCATATATCAGTAGAATTATGGCATACGAAGCCCTTGTGTATGCCGTACATTTCCTTTGCTGTGACTCTTCCGTTGCCGCAGATGCGCTCCATAAGGTCAAAGAGGGGCAGGTGGCACTCGGAGAGGTTGCAGCTCTCGGCTATCCAGTAGCTCATTTCCGTATTGATATTGAGCTCATATCGGCTGCCTGAGGGCGATGACATCTGGTCATTCCACAAGCCGTGTAAATTGGCAGGCTGAGTACCCGGGCGGCTGCATGATATCATAAGGTATCTTCCGAAATTGAAGTAAAGCTCGATTAGCTTATTGTCATGGATAAGTCTTTCACATTCGGTATTGTCCAGCTCATCGCCTTTAAGACGGTCGATACGCTCGTCTGTATTCATCAGAGAAAGGTCCTCTTCCTCGCTGTTATCGTTGAGAGAGAGCTCAACGCGGTCGAAAATCTCTCTGTAGTCGTTTACATGGCGGTAGTAAAGCTCGTCATATTCGCACTGCAAAGCCATTTCCGTATCCACCTGAGCGGATTCCTCATACATTTCGCTGTAAAAGCTTGTTCTTACCGAGAGAACTATCATTACCTCATCGGCATTTTTCACGCATATCCTGTTTCCCACTGTTGTAAGCTCGCCGCCCTTTGAAGAAGCGCCGAGACAAGCGGCGAAGAATATGCCGTTTTTGCTGCCGCTGCCGCCGTTGAAGAGTATCATATTCTCCCCGCATGGGCGGTTGTCGTCGTAATAGTCGTCACGGCCGCCTATGCAGCACGAAAGAGAGACAGAAGCAGGCTCTGACGCAGATATGCGCATTACCATAACTTCGTCGGGAGCGGATACAAAGTATTCTTTTGTATATGTTACGCCGTTCACGGTAAAGGAAGCATCAGCGACTGCGCTTCCGATATCGAGACTGCGGGAGTATTCACGGGCTTTTCCGTCGAGCCGGAGCTCCAGCTCCAGTTCACCGAGAGGCATATAGCGGCGCATATTGGGAGTAACGCCCTGCATTTTACTGAAAGCAGTATCTTCTGCTTCGGAGAGCCTGCCCTCTTTAAGGAGCTGACGCACTTCTGCGAAGCCTTCCTTTGCCACAGGGTTTATCCTGTGACGCAGACCGCCTGACCATACAGAGTCCTCGTTTATAACGATACTCTCATTGCCAGGTGTTCCGTATATCATTGCGCCTATACGTCCGTTTCCGATAGGGAGAGCCTCAGAGAAGCTCTCTGCAGGTGAATTGTATTTCATTAAAGTTTCAGTACTCATTTGTAAGATCTCCTATGGGATAATGAATCGCTGGGTGTGACGTTTATCAGGATTTAGGCAGAGACATGAATATCTTGAAGCCTTCCTGCGAAGGCGTAAAAGATATCGTGCCTTTAAGAGCGGCAGCGCGGTCGGACATATTTTTCAGACCTATGCCGCTTTCTTTTATTTCGGTGCAGCAGCCGTTGTCCTCCAGCATGAGCTGATAGAAAGCAGGGTGCTCACGTATTATGATGTTTATTCTATCCCCTTTTGAATGTTTAACGGCGTTGGAAAGTCCTTCCTTAACTACGCCGATGATGCACAGCTTGATATTTCCTGCGATATTTTCGCTTACATCGCAGTCCAGTGTGACATTGAACCTGCTGTCCACTGTGCTTATACTGTCCTCCAGGACTTTTTTCAGGTCTATGGAGTCGTCGTGAAGGTCGTGAACGCTTTCGCGTATGCTGGTCATGGCACTGTCAAGAGTAGTTTTTAGGCTTTCCAGCGGTTCTTTCAGCTGTTCGTCCTTGTTTATCACTATGAGAGCGCCCGACTGAAGAAGTGAACGTGTGAGCATATGTCCCACATTGTCGTGTATCTCACGGGCGATGCGGTTTCGCTCTTTCATGGTGGCAAGATGTATCTCGTTGTCCTGAGCGGCAGCAAGGCGCAGATTCTGTTCTGCAAGCTGCCTGTTCTTTCCTGCGACTTCATCGCGGAGAGAAGTGAGGACGGATACAGTTTCTTCAAGATTTGAAACTCTTTTGTAGATTATTATAGTTACCGCAAAGGCAGCTCCTGTGAGTATAAGCTGTTCTGCACTAAGCTTATCCAGCTTTGTCAGTACAGTCACGGCAGGAGTTATGAGCCACCATTTTTTCTCCCACAGTGCGTCATAAAGCAGCAAAGGCAGAGAACAAAGCATAAGCGGAAAAACTCCGCACAGCAGCGAGCATGAAGCTATGAGAACAGCCGCGATCACAGTACCTGTCATCAGCTGTACAGCAGCTGATACGGTAAGCGTTGCAAGTGTAACGATAACAGGAGCTGTAAAGCTGTCGGACATAACGATGCTCATAAGGCATATAAGGAGTATAGCCAGCTTATCAATAAGTCGGTTCAAATGTCCACCGCCCTTCGGGAAAGCGAAATAAATGTCTTATTTGATGTTCCAGATATTTTCTGCGTAATCAGCGATAGTTCTGTCAGAGCTGAATTTGCCCGCATTGCACATATTGAGCCACTGCTTTCTTGCAAAGGCAAGGCGGTCGGAGCGATAGTCGCTTATGCAGCGGAGCTTTGTCTCAACATAGCTTCTCATATCGCCGAGAAGGTAGTAATGGTCGGGAGCGTGCCAGCTGGCACCGTCAAGGAGAGCAGTGTAAAGCTCGCGGAAATCGCTGCTGCCGCCGTCGGAAACGCTTCCGTCGATAAGTGAGGATACTACCTTTCTTATCATGGCATCGTCAGCGAATATCTTTCTGCTGTCGTATTCGGGCACTATCTTTTCCAGGTCCTCGACTCTTGCGCCGAAGATATAGTTATTATCCTCGCCTGCCTCCTGTACTATCTCGATGTTAGCACCGTCATAAGTACCGAGAGTCACAGCACCGTTGAGCATGAGCTTCATATTGCCTGTGCCGCTTGCTTCAGTACCTGCTGTGGATATCTGCTCTGAGATATCAGCGCCTGCAACAAGCTTTTCAGCGTAGGAAACATTGTAGTTCTGTACGAAGATGACCTTTATAAGATCGCGTGTATCGGGATCGGAGGAAACTATCCTGCCTACCTCGTTGATGAACTTGATTATAGCCTTTGCACGGCGGTATCCCGGAGCAGATTTAGCTCCGAAAATGAAAGCAGTAGGAGTAAAGTCTGTGATGCTGCCGTCCTTTATGCCGTAGTATATCCAGAGTATTGAGAAAGCATTGAGAAGCTGTCTCTTGTACTCGTGGAGACGCTTTATCTGTATATCGAATACGAAATTCGGGTCTGTGTCGATATCATCGTGAGCCTTTATGAAGTCGGCAAGCTGCTTTTTCTTGCCCTGCTTTATGTCGATGAAGCGGCGGAGCACATTCTCGTCATCAGCGTACTTTGCAAGCTCCTTGAGCTTGTCAAGGTCGTTTATCCAGCTGTTATCGCCGATAAGCTCGGTAATGAGCGCAGAGAGCTCCTTATTGCAGAGAGCTATCCAGCGGCGCTGAGTTATGCCGTTTGTCTCGTTGCGGAAACGCTCGGGATAAAGGCTGAACCAATCCGCAAGCACAGAGTCCTTGAGTATCTGAGTGTGTATCTCAGCAACTCCGTTTATATGGCTCGAAGCATAGCAAGCCATGTCAGCCATATGGATAAGGCTGCCCTTTATTATTTTTATGCGGTTTATCTTGTCCTTAGGCACATTTGCGGCGTACATATCCGCGATGAGAGCCTCGTTTATCTGTATGATTATAGCGTAGATACGGGGCAGAAGCTCTTCCACCAGGTCGGTGCGCCACTTTTCAAGAGCCTCCTGCATTACGGTATGGTTTGTATAATTGAATATCCTCTTAGCCATATCAAGGGCAGTTTCAAAGGTGTAGCCCTCGTTGTCCACCAGCTGGCGGATAAGCTCGGGGATAGAGATAACAGGGTGAGTATCGTTGAGCTGTACCGAGATATAGTCAGCAAGGTTATCGAGAGTGCCGTATCTTGCCTTGTGCTTCTTTATTATGTCTGTAAGAGAAGCGCAGCTGAAGAAATACTGCTGTTTAAGGCGGAGCTTCTTGCCCTCGTCGGTATCATCATTAGGATAGAGTACACGGGAGATATCCTCGGCGTATATCTTTTCCTTAGAAGCTTCGAGATAGTCCTGATTATTGAAAACCTCGAAATCGAATTCCTTTACAGGCTCAGCCTGCCAGAGTCTGAGAGTTCCCACATTCTCAGTACCGAAGCCGAAAACAGGCATATCATAAGGCACAGCCTTTACTGTCTGACCGCTGTATTCGATAAGGACAGTGTCCTCGTCGCAGCGTACAGACCACGGATCGCCGTATTTAGTCCAGTCGTCGATGTCCTCTTTCTGATAGCCGTCCACGATAGACTGCTTGAAGAGACCGTATTTATAGCGGATACCGTATCCGTCAAGGGGAAGAGCGAGTGTTGCGGCACTGTCGAGGAAGCAGGCAGCAAGTCTGCCGAGACCGCCGTTGCCGAGAGCAGCGTCCTCGATATCCTCGAGAGCAGAAAGGTCAAGACCAAGCTCTGCGAAAGCCTTTTCCACATCTTCATAGATGCCAAGCACAAGGAGATTATTGAATACAGCGCGTCCTACGAGAAATTCCATTGAGAGATACGCAGCGCGGCGTTTAGCGAGGTGCTGCTGACGGCTTTCGTTCCAGCGTTCCGAGAACATTTCCATAACGGTCTTGCCGAGAGCGTCGTGGAGCTGCTGAGGAGAAGCTGACTTTATATCTTTAGGAAGCTTCCCGCTGAACTTTTCAATAAACACATTTCGATCCATTTTTAAAACCCCTTTCAATGCACAAAAATATATTATCGTTTTATTATACCACAAATAACGCGATATTGCAAATCCAACAGCAGATAATGGTAAAATTCCAGATAAATCATAAATAAGACCTCGTGAAACGGCGGTGATTTGGGATAAATGATGAAGTCCCGACATATTCCGACAAGAAAAGCCTTGACATACCGATAATGGTTGACATTGCGGGATATTGCCTGTAAAATAGAAATTGAAGATTTTTGTCAGCGGATATAAATTTTTTTATTTTAACATAAAAAATCATCGTCTTTTCTTACTATGAGATACACTATTAATATAAACTACAAAGGGGGCATAAATATGAAAAAGCTCATCAGTATAATTGCAGCCGCAGCACTGACGATAAGCTGTTTTTCGTGCAGTGATGATAAAAAGAAAAAGGAAAAGCCAACGGATAACGCAGTAAATGAAGATACAGGAGATGCTCCCATAAACGGTGACAGCACAGCAGAGAGGCGTGAATACAGCGAAGATGATTTCAGGACTGTTGATGTATCCGTTCAATATCCCGACAGAGAGCCGCCTGTAGAGGTCAGCTTTGTGGATATAAGCGGACTTGATTTCGGCACAAAGCTGCCTGTATGCAATACAGAAGAAAATGCGAAGGTATATTATAGAGATATGTTCAGTTTGAGCCATATCGAATACGACTGGGAAAAACTTATAAATGAAGAAGCGGAAGGTATTGCGACCGGCTGCTGTATGTATGACGGAAAGTGTTATATAGTTGTGGAATATAAAAGCTTTATAACAAGCAATTTTGATTTCTCGCTGTTCTGCTATGATGAAAAAAGCGGCAGGAATGAAGAGGTATACAGCTGGTCGTCAAAGGATATAAACGAGGATTACACAGATCAGCCGATGATATTTGACGATAAGCTTTTCTACGAGATCAGAAACAGCAGTGACAACAGCACTAAGGTATTCGCCTATGACCTTGCCACAGGTGACGTAAAGACGGTATATGAGGAGAATGAGTCTGATATTTACGTATATTTCGACCATGACAGCATGGACTATCCTTGTTTGCAGCTTATAAAAAATGGCGGCGAACAGTTGGATCATCTGTACTATGATGAAACAGCCGAAAGCTTTGTGGCTGATGAAGCAAATGACATTGACGGAAAGATAATTTCAGCAAGATACTTCGGCGGAGTTCAGTATTATATCGTAAAGACCAACGGCAGGCGCAAGCTTGACATGATATGCAAATACTACCATGTATCGCTGTCCTACACAGGCGGAAAGATAGTCTACGCCGATGATAAGAAATTCCTGATAAAAAACGGAGGCAGTATCCATATATATGACCTTGAAAAAATGGAACATTCCATACTTGATGCAACAGGTATGGGAAATGAGTGTACATACTGCAGCGGAATGTTGTTCATAGGCAGCTGGTACGAAAAATATAAAATGCCTGTATAT
>CAMYYQ010000015.1 GCA_947303535.1 uncultured Ruminococcus sp. | reverse complement strand
TTCCGAAAAAGTCAAGGCTTTTGCACTAAACGCCGTGTATTTGCATTTTTAGTATGAAATTATAGGATTTTTATATATTATTTATATATTTATGTGCTCTTTTTGAATCATATTGTTATTTACCATAGAATCGGGGATCGGTATGAGAATTTCTGTTATAAACATATCATTTTCGGTATGCGCATTAAAGTTTCCGTGATACTTTTCACAGGCACTTCTGATATTTGACATACCAATACCCTGATGACCTTTTTTGGTACTTTTGAATCGTTTCTTTACGTCCTGCTTTACCTTTTCAAAGTTATTTTCGACATAGATGAAAACGAAATAATTACGTCTTGTGATCGAAAGTGTTACATGACGTTTTTCCTCGGGGAGCTCTGCGCAGGCTTCAAAAGCATTGTCGAGCAGATTTGAGAAGATCGCTGTTATATCAAGATTTGAGATGAAATCGATCTCTGTGAACTCGGCGTTTACCTGAAAGTCGACTTTCATATTGTCCGCTGCTTCAAGCTTATTGTTTACAACAACAGTTAGGATAGAGTTGTCGCACTCGAAACGAGGCATGAGCTTATTAAGCTCGAGATTGAGCATATCCCTGTATTTTCCTGCTTCATTGGCTTTATTTGTGTTTATAAGGCCTTCGAGAGAGGCAATGTGCTTTCGTACATCGTGTATGACTTTTCTTGATGCTATATACTTTTCGTTGAGCTTATTATAAGCATTGAGCTGAAGCGTTGACTGCTGAGTTAAAAGCTCAAGTTCTTTTTCTGTCTTATATGCTTTTGAGATGCGGTTGATAAGATAAGTAAGATAAAGGTCAAGAAGCAGAAACAGAAGAAGTATAATAACTATCTCATAGCCTGTTTTTGACAGGTCGATGATCTCTGCAAGAAAATTCAGAAGCAGCATTTCACCGATTATAAGTCCGAAGAACATGATAACTTCTTGAGTTCTTATATTATTTATACCTTTTTCGGGGTCTATGGACACGAAACTTTTGGCTAATGCAAGCATGATTATCCAGTCCATTATGGCTGTGGCTGCATAACCCGGTACCTGATGAGAAAGCTCAAGTGTCGGTACGCCTGTGATCAAGGACATAATAAAGGCTGTTATCATTTCGACTATAAGCATTACTACAAGGATAAAGGTATCATAAATAAGGAAGCTTTTTCCCGCAGGCTTATAGAAGAGCAGCGTGAGCAGTATCATTGAGAAAAACGTAGCGGCAAGATTGACTATGGGCAATTCGTATCTCTTTATGTATGCAGCTATCAGAGAAAGCACCACAGCACAAAGTGCTTTTAGCCAAAAAGGCGTTTTCCTTGAAACATATATCTTATCATACAAAACAAAGGAATAAATGAAATAGGCGAGCATTGTCGCCGTTTGAAGTAAGAACATCATAATACTTTAGCCCTGCCTTATATAGTTTTTTATAAAACGGCTGAATTCATTGTGGAATTCTTTTAGCTTTTTCTGTGCTATAGGAACTTCTATGCCGTTGGTGGTATACAGAGTAAAGTTATTGAGCTTATCGATGTGCTCCATATTCACTATAAAGCTTTTGTGAGGCGACACAAAGCTTTCCGAGTTGATTATGCTTAAAACATCAGAAAGGCTTCCCTTTATCTGATACTGTTCGGATTTGGTGTATACGGTTATCCTGCGGTTGCCTGTATACTCGAATACATAAATATTCTTCAGGTTGAGCAGCAGAGGACCGTCCTCGCCTTTCAGCTGTATTACCGTATCCTTATCCGCATTTTCCGAAAGATACTTTGTAAGCTCGTCAAGAACGGTGAAAATACGGCTCTTTTCAAATGGCTTTACAACGAAATCGAAGGGGTGGACTGCATAGCTTTGCAGGGCAAGTTCCGAATGATTGGTAACATATACGATCCTTGCGCGTCTGTCGATCTGTCTGTACAGCTGAGCTGTTTTCAGACCGTCCATGCCGCCCATTTCGATATCAAGGAATAAAAGATCGAAATCGAGCTTGCTGTCGAGCAGCTTTTCTCCGCTCTGGAAGCTGTGTACGTCGAATTCTATGGCGTGATCCTTGCTATAGATCGAAATAGCACTTTTCAAAGCCTGGATCATATCATTGTCATCGTCACAGATACCGATATTAATCATAATTTCGCTCCTCTCCTGTTACTGATGCGTCCTGCGACAAGCAGCAGCGCAGTAACAAATATCGCTGATGATACCGAGAGCAAAGGCATATACAACCTGAATACAGCTGTGACCACAGCGGCTGTTAATGCAACTGCTGTAGCTGCCAGCGAACGGTGGCGGAACACCTTTCGTTCAATATCATCAAAAGGTTTTGTGGGTGTTTCTGTCGGAGCAAAAACAAAGATCATGATTGCTCCTGTGCTTGAAAAAAGTGCCGAGACATAAAGCCTCGAAGTCGAATGAAGCAGCTTTGAAACTACAATAAATGCAATGAGCATTGTAATAGTGAGGATAAAGCAGGCTATCCTTGAGCTTGAATGATATCCTCCGCAGTTGCTTCGCAGCATTATGAAAAACATAAGAAATATTACTACTGCAATGAAGCTTTTCATTATTGCTGCAATTATCAGTGCCAATGACGTGAGGACAGTTTTCATTATGGTAATTTCAAGACCATACCTAACTATTTCAGCATCATCGTTTTTTACGTAACCGCTCTTTAGCAGTTTTTTCATTATCGCATCGAGTATCCTATCCATTCTTAATATCCCTTATACTCCTTTACATAGTGATGCTTGCGTATCTTGTTGCGATAAAATTACTAAATTATGTTCTTTCTGTTATCAGATTAATTATATATCAAAATGCAATAAAAAGTCAAGATACTTGCAGAGGAAAAATGTCGATATTAAGAAAAAGTGGAGAAATAGGTGTTTATTGCAGCAGATTTCTTATATTTTTTTGCATTGTTTGAAAAATGAAAAAATCAAGCATCTCCGAGTATTACACGGAGATGCCTGATATAAGATCAATGATTTACACAGCTTTATTTAGCAGATTCGAGATATTTGTTATTGCTGTCCCACTTGTACATACCTGTATTTACAAGAAGCTGGAGATTATCAGCAGTTATTACATACGGAACGAGTACATATGCCTGAACATACTTTACGCCGTTATTGTAGGATTCGGAATCATACTTAACATCTACAGGGAGCTGCTTTGCAAATTCTGCGGCAGGTATATCACCGTTGAGCAGAGTCTTGCAGACCTCGAAAGCGACGCTTGCTTCATCTCTTACGTTCTTGAAAACGGTCATTGACTGTTTTCCGTCAACGATATTCTTGAGGTTTGCGACATCGCCGTCCTGACCTGTTATTACAGGGTATGAACCCGTATAATCCGAATCAAGAGCCTTGGCTACGCCGAGAGCTGTTGAATCGTTTGCGCAGAGAACTGCATCGAGCTCTTTGCCGTCTGAATAAGCCGTTTTAAGAGTAGACTTCATATCCTTTTCGGCATTATCTGTAGTCCAGCCTGAGGTAGCAACTCTTTCAAAAGTCTTTTTGCCTGAAGGGATCACAAGAGTTCCGTCGTTGATATAATCTGACAGTTCTTTGTAAGCGCCTTCAAAGAAATAACGGGCATTACTGTCGGCTGCATCACCTGCAACGAACTCCATATTGAATGGTCCTGCACCGCTGCTGAGTTTGAGTTCGTCCTTTATAAACTCAGCCTGAAGCTTACCTACGCCGTAATTGTCAAATGTTATATAGTATGTGATAGAGTTTGTGTTTTCGATAAGACGGTCATAAGAGATAACAGGGATATTTTTTTCCTTAGCTGAATCGAGAGTTTTTGAAAGCCTTGTTCCGTCAACAGCTGCAACAAGAAGAAGATCAACGCCGTCATCTATCATACCGATGATGTCGTTATTCTGCTTTGTAGCATCATTGTTTGAGAACTTGAGCTCTACCTTATAGCCTGCCGCTTCAAACTGGCTTTTAAGGTATTCGCCGTCACTGTTCCAGCGTTCAAGCTCCTGTGCAGGCATAGCGATACCTATAGTTTTTCCTGCGCCGTTATTATCATTTTTTGAAGTTTCCTTGCTTCCTGCCTTTGTATTTCCGCAGGAAACCATAGAACTTAACATTGCAGCAGAGAGTATAGTTGCTATTGCTTTTTTCATAATATTACCCCCTTGGTATTTTAATATCCTTTTTGTTTCTGTTTTGGCTTATTTAATATAAGAAGTAAATCATATCCTTGCTCTTTTATTGTACTCAAAATATCCACCGATGTCAATATCTTTGCAGATTATTTGTCGGAATGTATAATATAAATTTGCAAAATATAGCAATTTCTTATACTAACTTTGTATATTTAAAAAATCAACAGTTTATTGATATTTTTTGAGTAAAAGAATGTGAGTTGATTTCGCTTTTTTGTTATGTTATAATTTAATTAGTTTGCTGCCCTGAACTTGGGGCAGAGAGATAATACTTCTCTGATCCAATCACTGTTAAAAACACTAAAAAAGCTAAGGAGCGAGATCTGTGATACTATTAACAGCTCAGAATATATCAAAAACATACATGGAAAGAAAGGTGCTTGACGATGTTTCTTTCTTCCTTAATGAAGGGGACAAGGTCGGCATCATAGGTATAAACGGTACGGGCAAATCCACTCTGCTGAGGATACTTGCAGGTGCGGAGGAAGCCGACAGCGGCGAAGTCATCAGAACAAACGGCATAAGACTTTCCTATCTTCCGCAGATACCTCAGTTCGATGACCACGGAAGCATATTGCAGCAGGTACTTCTGCATCTTCCCGATGATCTGCGCTCCTCAAAGGAATACGAGGCAAGGTCGATACTGGATAAGCTGGGACTTCCCGACTGTGAAAGGGATATAAGCACTCTTTCGGGGGGCGAAAAACGCCGTGCAGGCATTGCTGCTGCGCTTATACAGCCGAGCGATGTACTGCTTCTTGACGAGCCTACCAACCACATAGACAACGAGACGGCACAGATGCTTGAGGATCTGCTGATGAAATACCGCGGTGCTATCGTAATGGTGACCCATGACAGATACTTCCTTAACAAGATATGCCGCAGCATAGCTGAAATAGACCGCGGAAAGCTCTATACCTGCAACGGCAACTACAGTGAGTATCTTCTTGTAAAGGCTCAGCGCGAAGCTGATGCGGAGGCTGCCGAGCGCAAGAACAAGTCGCTGTACAGGCGCGAGCTTGAATGGATAAGCCGCGGTGCAAGGGCGAGAGGTACAAAATCAAAGGACCGTATAGAACGCTTTGAGGCTCTGAAAAACAGGGATATACCTGTTGAGGCGGAAAAGCTGAAATTGCAGTCCGTGTCATCGCGTCTCGGCAAAAAGACTATCGAAATAGAGAATATCAGCAAATCCATAGACGGCAAGCCCCTTATTACGGACTTTTCGTACATCATCTCCCGTGACGCAAGAATAGGCATAGTCGGTCATAACGGAGCAGGAAAGAGTACATTTCTGAAAATGCTCATAGGCGAGACAGCTCCCGACAAGGGAAGCATAGTTCTGGGAGATACCGTGAATATCGGCTATTTCTCCCAGGAATGTGAGTCTATGGACGAGAGTATGCGAGTTATCGAATATATTCGTGAGACTGCCGACAGAGTGCAGACTCCCGACGGAACTGTTACCGCAGCGCAGATGCTGGAACGCTTCCTCTTTACTCCCGAGCTTCAATGGAACAGGATAGAAAAGCTCTCGGGCGGCGAGAGAAAAAGGCTGTATCTGCTGAAAATTCTTATGACTGCGCCGAATATACTGCTCCTTGACGAGCCTACAAACGACCTTGACATAGTTACTCTTACTATACTCGAGGATTACCTTGAAAGCTTCAGCGGCGCTGTTATCGCAGTATCCCACGACAGGTACTTCCTTGATAAAATGGCAAGCGAGATACTGGAATTCAAAGACGGTCAGTGTACGCGATATAACGGCAATTACAGCGATTACGCCGAAAAGGCTCTGCAAAACGATACTGTCAGCGAATCAAAGCCGAAGAAAAAGGGTGAGAAGAAAGAACGTACTTTCATTGGCAAGACAAAGCTCCGTTTTTCATTCAAGGAGCAGCGTGAGTACGAGACTATCGACGATGATATAGCAAAGCTGGAACAGGCTATTGCAGATGCGGAAAAGGAAATTGCAAAGAATTCCTCGGATTACGTCCGCTTGCAGGAGCTTTCGGACGAAAAGGACAGGCTCGAAGCAGAGCTTTCCGAGAAAATGGACCGCTGGGTGTACCTTAACGACCTTGCCGAAAGAATAGAAAAAGGGGAAATGGTAGAAGCGTAATTTGTGTATTTCCGAAAAAAATTGAAAAAAGGGTGAGAATTTTTCCGTTTTCAAACGACTAATATATAGAAACAATATTCAGGGGGTGAAGTTTTTATGTATTTCAAGACTATCGCAAGAGCTTTCACATCTGTCATTACAGCCGCAGTTTGTCTCGGTACGGGAGCTATGTCCGCTTTTGCAGTCGGAGACCTGTCTTTTTCCCGTAATTTGGACGCAATAGGCATAAACGAAGGCGTAACAGCTGCTGAGGAAGAGGAAAAGGTTTTTGAATATAAGGATATACCTGTGAGTTCATTTCTCGTATCAGACCTGTCTCCTAACACTGAGTCAGATTTAGACCGTGCGGAATGGTCGTTCAGTGAGTGGGAGGACTGTCATTATATCTTCCTGCCTGCAACTGCTGACAGGAAAAAGCTGCATATAGACTATGTCTGCGATGAGGGAGCTGTACTCCTCAACGGCGAGAAAGTACCGTCGGGAGAGGATACGGATATACTCTCAAAAAGCGATGAATTCAAGGTGACAACGGAAAAGGGTACAGACTGTGGAACACTGAAAATAATGCAGTCAGACCACGGAAGCATATTCATAAAGAGTGACGATGCAAGCTTCGATGCCCTTTACAACAACCGCTGGCTAAACCTTACGGCGCACAGTCTTATGCTGGATGCGGAGGGAAATGTGGTATACGACGGCGATATAGAAAAAATAACGTCTCACGGCAATTCCTCATGGGATTACAGCAAGAAAAAGCCGTACAATATGAAGCTTCCCGAGAAAGCCGACCTTTTCGGAATGGGCAAGGCTAAGAAATGGGTGCTTCTTTCAAATTACCTGGACCATTCCATGCTCCGCAACAAGCTCACCGAGGAGATGTGCAAGGCTGTGGGTATGGAATACACTATGGATTCCGTATTCGTTGACCTGTATACGGATAATCAGTATGCAGGAACATATCAGCTCTGCGAAAAGGTGCAGATACAGAAAAAGCGCGTCAACATCACAGACCTTGAAGAAAAAACGGAAAAACTCAACGAGAAAAAACTGAAAGAATATCCACGTATGACAGTGGGTGCAGCTGACGTTCTCGAATACATGGAGAACAGCTATAAATACTACGATATCCCTAATGAGCCCGAGGATATCACAGGCGGCTATCTGTTGCAGCTTGTACAGTGGAACAGGTACGGCGGCAAGGCGGACAGCGGCTTCGTTACTTCACGGGGACAGGCTGTGTCCGTGGAAGGTCCCGAGTACGCTTCAAAGGCACAGGTGGAGTATATCCGCGGCTTCGTTCAGGACATGGAGGACGCTATATACTCCGATACGGGCTATAACAGCAAGGGAAAGCACTATACCGATTATATCGACCTTGATTCCCTTGTAAGGGCTTATCTTGTGCAGGAAATATCCGAGAATATCGACGCTACTTACAACAGCTTCTACTTCTGGAAGGACTCCGACCTTAAAGGCGACGGCAAGCTCCATTTTTCGCCTGCATGGGATTTCGACCTGAGCTACAATAACTTCATCACATCGAGGACCAATTCCGACGGAAATTCAGGCTGGTCATCGTCATTCAACAACCTATTTGCCGCATACTTCCCTATACACGGTTCTCCGCTCTCAACTCCCGACAGCGGCAGAACTGCCGAGGGTATGAGCTGGATAGGCAGGCTCTTCAAAAACAATGATTTCCATTACAGAGTCGCGGATATCTATTTCAAGGACTTTGAGCCGTTCCTGAAAAAACTTACAGGCGGCGATTCGCCTTACCTCACGGAAATGGCTGAGGAGCTGGACAAGTCCGCGGAAATGAACAATATGCTCTGGCACACCTACGGCGGCAAGCCGTACATAATATTCGGCTCATCGAGCGGTGCGAACTACCTTGAGTCGGTGGAGATATTGCGCAGTTTCATAGAAAAGCGCATGAACTGGCTCAACTCGCTGTGGAAGAATGACAGGTCAAAAATGGGCGATGTGAACTACGATTCGGAAATAAATGTGGCGGACTTGCTGACGCTGCAAAAATGGCTGCACGGAAGCGGAAAGACCGTATACCTTGAAAATGCCGATGAAAACGGCGACGGAGTTATAGATGTATTCGACCTGTGTCGGTTAAGGGCGGAAATACTGGAGGCACAGAAGAAATGACAGCTTTCTGCTTGACAGAAAGCCTGTGGGCGTGATATACTTACTATACTGTAAATTTAAGAATGTAAACTTTGTAATAAAGCCGTTAGCAGTTAGCTATTAGCCATTGTATCGCCTTCGGCGAATAATTTAAATATTGTGAGCGTTAGCGAACTTATTTGGCTAAAGGCTCATGGCTAATGGCTGATACTACCAAGAAATGAGGAATGTCAATGCTCAATCAGCTTCTCAATAAGTTTGAACGAAAATTCGGGAAATTTGCCATTCAAAACCTGATGCTGTATATTATAATCGGAATGGGAGTCTTTTTTGCAGCCGATGCAGTTCTGAGGACGAATCCCGATAATAACGTATACATTCTGGATATGATATACTTCGACCGCGAAAGGATACTTCAGGGACAGGTCTGGCGAGTTCTCTCATTCCTTTTCATGCTGCCTGATAAAAATATACTGCTTGTTGTGTTTTTTCTGTATTTCTACTGGCTCATGGGCGTTAAGCTCGAAGATCGCTGGGGCAGCTTCAAATTCAACGTTTATTACTTCATAAGCGTTCTTAGCTGCGTAATAACAGGCTTTGCAGTAGGCTATGCAACAAATGTATACCTCAATCTCAGCGTGTTCCTTGCGTTTGCAGTACTTTTCCCCGAAGAGCAGTTATATGCGTTTTTCGTACTTCCCTTAAAAGCAAAATGGTTAGGTATCGTAGATGCCATATATCTGGTGTACGAATACGTAAAAGGCGGCTATTATGTGCGCTTGTTCATCATAGTTTCGCTGTTGAATTTCTTCCTTTTCTTTGGCAAGGACTTTGTACAGCTCATGTACTACACAGGCAGACGCTATTATCACAAGTACATTAAAAAATAACATACAAAGCATAAAGCTCTCTTGAAATTTCAAGGGAGCTTTTCTTCATATTTTTTACAAACATAAATCAACATATATCTGTTTCTTTATTTAAGCTGCACAAATAAAATAATGACTATTTTTGTTCGATTTTTGCAAAATAAGCACTCTAATTGTAGATATTACGTAGAATTTAAGCTATTTTCGTTGACAGTTAAGGTGCTCCGTGATAGAATTTAATAAAAAGATAAAGATGCACAATTATAATTGTGCAAAATATAGAAGGAATTGTATAAATATACACAAAAAGGAGTTGGGATTGAATGAAACCAAAGAAAAACAAACGTTTCATATCCGTCCTTGTTTCAGCCTGTATGGCGCTGCCGCTCATAACCGACAGTATGCCCGTACCCTCGCTGAAAACAACTGCTGTAAAAGCAGGTGCTGCCTATGAGCACGATGACGACCTCGTGCTTCGCTACAACAGCATGGCAGGATATGTAAGCACCGACAACGCATTCAACAACGATGAGTCGTTCTACAAGGCTCTCCCTCTCGGAAACGGCCGTATCGGAGCAATGGCTTACGGTAACTGTCCCGATGAGCTGTTCGACCTGAATGAGTGTACTGTATGGAGCTCAGGTCCGGGCAATAACAACAAGGAGGGCGCGGCATCACACCTCTCAGAGGTGCAGGACCTTATCAAAAGCGGAAAGTACAACGACGCCAATTCGATCGTAGCCCGTCAGATGATAGGCGGAGGCGAGGCTAAATATCAGAAGGTAGGCGCACTGAAGCTCAGCTTCGGACACGATAAGGTGTCGGACTATTCCCGTGAGCTGGATATGAATGACGCTGTTGCAAGATGCTCTTATACCTTCAACGGCAAGAGATATACCCGCGAGACCTTTGTAAGCTATCCCGATCAGGTCATGGTAACTCGTATAACCTGCGACAGCAAGGGCTCTGTATCGTTTTCAGCAGGCTATGACGGTCTGCTCAACGGCACTGTAGCTACCGAGGGCAATGATACTATCGTGGCTAATGGTCATGCTGACGAAGATCTCTGGATAAGAGGTGCAGTTTATTACTCCACACGGAGCAAGGTAATGCCCGACGGCGGAAGCATCAGCGCAGGCAACGGAAAAGTTTCTGTTTCGGGCGCAGACTCCGTAGTTATAATCACATCTGTACGTACTAACTATGTGGACTACAAGACCTGCAACGGCGATGAAAAAGGCGACGCAAAAGCCGATATCGAAAAGGCTGAGATAAAGTCCTATGATACCCTCTATCAGAATCACGTACAGGACTATCAGGCGCTTTTCAAGCGCGTTGATATAGAGCTGGGCGGCGATACCGAAAACGTCAAGAAAATGACCACTCCACAGCGTATATCCGACTTTGGACGCTCTGACGACCC
>CAMYYQ010000014.1 GCA_947303535.1 uncultured Ruminococcus sp. | reverse complement strand
CATTTGCGATAGAATGGGGATAATGCTCCTCAAGGCAGGCTGCAAGGCGCAGCATTTCGGCTTCGTCACGTCCGCCGAATGTAATAATCTGTGCAACTCTCGGACTTGAATGAGTGAGCGTACCCGTCTTGTCGAAAACTATGGTATCAGCCTCCGCAACAGCTTCAAGGAAACGTCCGCCCTTTACTGTTATGCCTGCACGGCTGCAATCGCGCATTGCTGACAGCACAGAAATAGGCATTGCAAGCTTGAGAGCGCAGGAGAAATCCACCATAAGAATGGACAGCGCCTTTGTCACGTTTCTTGTCAGCAGCCATGTGAGCAAAGTACCGCCCAAGCTCAACGGAACGAGCTTATCCGCAAGATATGATGCTTTGTCCTCGGCAGAAGATTTCAGCTTTTCGGACTCTTCTATCATCTTGACGATGCGGTCATAGCGTCCGCCGCCTGCGGTACTCTCGACAACGACGATACACTCGCCGTCCTCCACAACTGTTCCTGCGTATACATAAGCTCCCTCACTCTTGTGGACAGGTACGGATTCACCTGTCATCGATGCCTGATTGACCATAGCGTCACCTGATACCACTTTTCCGTCCAGAGGTATCATAGAGCCTGTTCTGACTACTATCATATCGCCCTTGCGGACTTCGTTCACTGACATGAGAACTTCCTGACCGTCGGCGGTCTTTGTCCATACCTGTTCAACTCCGAGAGACATAGTCCTTGCAAGGTCGTCAATGGACTTTCTGTGCGTCCATTCGTCAAGAATATCGCCCACATTCAGCAGGAACATCACCGAGCCTGCGGTCTTGAAATCACCGCGGAGAAGTGATACTCCGATAGCGGTAGCGTCAAGTACAGACACTTCAAGCCTGCCCTTCAGCAGACATTTCAGTCCACGAAATATGTACTTTGCAGCTCTGATGAAAGCCATTATCCTGCGTATGGGCTGGGGCAGTATCAGATTGTTCACGCATCGCCTTATGACTACTGCTGCAAGCTTTTCCTCATACTGCTTGTTCAGTTTTCTGCCTGTCTGCTCGGGGACAAGAGCTGTATTCTTCTCGTCACTGAACGAGAACTTTGACAGCTTCTGCACTATCTCATTTCTCGGACAGGTGTATGCAATTACAACATCGCAGGTGCGGTCGAACACCTGTACTCTTGTAACTCCCGTAACGGCAGACAGCCCATATTCGGCAATATCCGCCTGCTTCACGGTCATTCGCTTCATGCAAAAGCGGACTCGCATACGCCCTTTGGTTTCGTGAAGTATCTTGCATTTCATATTATATCCTCCTATAAAAACAGGTCGCCGCTGCGACCTGATAGACTGTCAATTTAACATAAATTTAAGGGGCGATGTGGGCATCGCCCCCTGCTAACAGACAGTCGAAGCGGTCTGTTTTGCTTTATGCTTCGCTTGTGTCTGCGATCTCCTCGCACTCATCTGCAATAACAGCAGCTTCTTCTTCCATAGCTCTCTGCTCGTTTATCTCCTTTGCGTCAGCGAGTATGTCATCGCAGTTCTCACGGACTTTTGAAGCAGTAGCCATAACGTCTGTCTTAGCACGAAGTACAGCCGCAGTTGCCTGTGTATAGCACTTCTTTGCGTCCTTGCTCGAAAGCACTCTGATACCTGCTGTACCAAAGAGAACTCCGCCTGCAAAAAGGCCTATTTTTTTCCATGGGATATCATTGAATTTCATAAGATCACCTCAGTAAAAAGTCAAAAGATTTGGTTCCTTTATAAATATGATACCATATATAACGGACTCTTTCCGCTCCGAACAGAAAATGTGATATACGATACTAATACGTGAAATTCTCCGATATGAAGCTTCTCTGCTGAGTGTGAAGCTTTTTATGCTCCGTTTGGTAATACTTAGGATTGACTCCCATTACTTCGCGGAATGCGCTTGAAAACTTGCTTGCATTGCAATAGCCCACTTCCTCGGCAATATCTATTATCCGCATATTGGAAGTGCGGATAAGCTCTGCCGCGCTGAACATCTTTCTGTTTTTCGCATAGGAATACACCGGGCAGCCGAAGGTCTGCCTGAACAGCTCTTTCAGCGTAGTCTGATTAAGCCTGAACATCTCCGAAAGCTCTGAGATAGTATAATGATCCGATACATTACCGCATATAAAAGCCCCCGCTCTTCCTATAAGCTCCTGCTGTTCGCGGCTGACCGTTTTCCGCTCACTGAGCAGCATAAGCAGTTCGAGTGTTTTTATTCTCAGCATAGAAGCTTTTGGAGTGCTGCTCTCACTGTATATATCAGAAAAAAGCTTTTGTATTTTTTCCGACGATGTCAATACGCACCGCTCAGCTGCTCCTATACTTTTCATTACAGCCGACATATCCAGTATATCTGCAAAGCCTGCACTCTTGCAGCGCAAGTCTATAAGTATTGAAATTCCGCAATAATTCGGCGAATATAAAGCATGACATTCTGATTTCGTATCATGCCGTAATATCATGCAGCTTTTATTTGTCAGGTAATAGTATTCGCCGCCTGTTTTATACTCACAGACACCTTTCATGCAGTAGCTTATCTCAAGAATATTTTTATCTGCAATATCAGGTACAGTACCGTAAACAAGTTTTATGTCGGGAAATAACTGTATCTCTCGTTTCATGTCAGTTCATCGCCTGTTCCAGAGCTTTGCGTGCGGCTTCGATAATGCCGTTGGAGCTGTAAGTTGCTCCAGAGCAGGCGTCTATGCCGTCAGCACTTACCTTTGCTCCTATCTGTGGGATAACTTTGTTCATGGCATCACCGAAGTACTCGGGATCGTCATCGTCAGCCCATGCGGAAATGCTTGTTATAGCGTCATTTTCTATGGAAAGCTTTACGTGGACCTTTCCTGCATAGCCCTCGGCTTCACCCTCATATTCACCGTTTTTGTACTTGTATGCAGGCTGCGGCTCATCGGCTGGAGTATCCTCATGCTGCTCCTGTTCGGGTTCGTCATTGTGCTCCTGTTCCTCTCGCTTTTCCTCTTGCTTTTCTTTCTCGGCAGATGTTGGCTTTTCGTCCTTTTCATTTGCAGTTGAAGTCTCTGTGACTGTAGTTTTTGAGGTCGTGACAGCTGTGGGCTCATATGTTTTTTTGTCTCCCTTGACAGTAGTCACTTCAGAAGTTCCAGGTACAGTTGTTTCAGGAGCAAATGTGAATGTCGCAGCATTATTCTCAGCAACTACAGAGGTCTTTGCCGGCTGAGTACCTGTACCGTATGAAACAGCTCCTGCAAGTGCAACAGGCAGAGCAAAAGCACAGACACATACAGTATTGGGAACAAGCTTCTTTTCGGGCTTTTTCCCCGCAATGTAGTACTTCCTGATACGCATTACAGCATAGCCGATAAAAACCGCGCTGTACACAAGAATACTGAGGAAGTACCCCTCCCTGCCTTTCTGAGCCTTTGGGACAAAAAGCACAAGGATATGAATGTAAATAAGAGCATAGAAAATGTACGCAAGACGCTGTATCTTCTTCCATGTTTTTGCGTTCATCTTTTTGCGTATCTTTTTGAATGACATGACCGTCAGCGGCGTCATTATCAGTACCATTGCAAGACATACGATACTCGTCATAACGAAGTCCGAGCCTGTTCTGCCCTTGATGAGATTTGTGATGTACGTCACGCCGTATGTGATGATATGCGAAAATGTGAGTATAGCCGCAGTTATTGAAAGCTCCCCGCGTATTGGCATGAGCTTCTTTATGGGAGCTGAGCCGTTTGGTAAAGCTCCTGTCCACATAACTATCGCCCAGAATGCAGTACCGAGAGCTCCGCGTGAGAATATCCCCAGAATATAATCGCGAACAAATCGGCTCGTGATATTGATTTCGGACTGTGTGATTATGATTGAGGAAACAGTCAGCACAGCTGCCGTGATATAGAATGCCGCAGGACATTTTTTCAGCGGCTTATCAAGACAGAAAGCAACAAAAACCGCTATTAAAATTGCAGTTAAAAATAGCATAAATATACCTCTTTACAGTATCTGACCTCCGCAGCATAAGCCGCAGAGGTCATAATTTATTGGAGAGTTTGTCAGGATCTCTTTTTTCTGAATGCAAATGCAGATGCTCCTGCAATTGCAAGGAACGCAACAGGCAGAGCTGCGCCGTTTACACCTGTCTTAGGACTGTCTGTCTTTGCAGCTGTTGTTGTCTTTTTAGCTGTAGTAGTTGTTGATTTTGCTGTTGTCTTAGATGTTGAAGTTGTATTAGCTGATGTTGTGGTAGTTGTAGTTTCAGCAGCCTTATCGTTTATCTCGAACTCGTAATTTTTCTCATATCCCGTTGCTTCAACTGTGAGCTTGTATTTGCCCGAACCGTCGAATACATTTTCCTCCCCCGACTTTGCGTCAAGCTTTATCTCACCTGTCTGTGAGTCGATGACATTTACGCCACGTCTGCCTGCGGCATATCTCTTGTCGCCTACTGTTACGGCTGATATGTTCTTGAGGTAGTTTGCTGCATCTGTCAATGAAGCTCCGTCAGCTGCCACAAGCTTTCCGTCGGAATACTTGACAGGGACAGCATCGGTTGAAAGTGTGAAGCTTCCTCTTACATCGGAATACTTGCCGCCCTCATCGGAAACTGTAACTGTGTAATTACCAGGCTGTGCGTTATTGTAGCTTACAGTATTTCCCGATACTGTAAAGCCGTCTGCAACTGTGCCCTTTATCTTGTAATCGGCAGGGAATGAAGAGTTATCAAATGTAACAGAGCCCTTGCCCGACTTGCCGCTTTCAACTGTGAGACTGTCGGCAAACTTCAGCGGCAGGTAGCCGTTCTGTCCCGAAAGAGTGCTGTAGCCGTTAAGTGTAATGAATGTTACATCGGTGATAGTCTGTCCCTGTGAGGTCTTGTAGTGCTCGGAGGAGAGAACATTGCCGTGAGACTCTTTCTCCTTGACGCCTGCGCCCCATGAGATAGCACCGTTTCGCCAGATGTTTTCAAGAGCACGCATACCGTAGTCCGTCCCCTCTTTTGTCTTTACGATAACGCCGTAAATATCGCAGTTTGTAGGCACTCCCTTAACACTGATCTGATAGTCACCGTAGCTTGAAAGTGTGGACACTGTCATCTCACCGCTGAGAGCTTCTTCGCCGTCGGTATCAACGAGCTTGCCGAATGTTGCCTTGCCGCCGTCAACTGTAACAGGCTTGTATGCCTTTGGCTTTTCGGAAAGCTCAGTAAAGTTCATCTTGTCGCTGAGCTTGTCAAGGTCAGCCTTTGATATCTCAACGGGATAGGTAACACCCAGTATCTTTCCACCGCCGTTTTCAGTCTCAGCATTGAAAGTTCCTGCTGCAAGTCCGCCGTTCTGCCACTTGCCATCATCGCCCATCTTACCTGTAGCGTTGCCCTTCCACTTGTTAGTTGTCGCAGAAGAAACTGCGTCAACAGGAACGCTGTTTCTCAGCTCTGCTGCGTAAAAATCAGCATATGGGATATTCATGGTGCCGTATACCTTGTCCCCGTCAGCAGCGTTTGCTGTAAATGGAACTGCGGCAGCTGCAAGGCAGGCTGCGGCACATATAAATGATGTGATCTTCTTCATGACCGTATCTCCTTATGCAAGCTGTGAAGCAAGCGCTGTCAGCTTTGCAAGGTCATCGTCGGAAGCAGCTTCGTTAACGATAAAGCCCTCGTCGCCGATAAGCTCTGCGCCTGCTGCCTTTGTGCGGTCGTACCAGTTGCGCATCCACTCGCCGTCGCCCCAGCCATATGAGCCGAAGAGAAGAACCTTTTTGCCGCTGAGTGAACCCTCGATATCTGTGAAGAATGGCTCGAATGTATCTTCCTCAAGCACCTCTGCTCCCATTGCAGGGCAGCCGAATGCGAATGCGTCATAGTCTGCTGCGTTTCCGTTGAACTCTGATACCTCGAAAAGTTCTGCGTTTGCACCCTCAGCCGCTGCTTTTGCCATAGCTTCGGTATTGCCTGTGCCGCTCCAATAAATTACTGCTGTTTTCATAAAAGACCTCCTATTATTTTATGGCTTGAAATAGATTCATGCCGTGATTTAATCTATCGAACAGGATATTCCTGCAGCGATCGTAAGTTTTAAATGTCTGCCGTGCCTTTTCGGCGTTTTCATAGACCTTCCAGTAGCCGCACAGCAGACAGTTCTTTCCGCTGTTACTGATAAATCCCCGTATATCCTCAACGGGATAGCCGAGGAACGCCCCTATCTCATGTGGAAAGCTGCCACAGCTTATACGGCAGTATAGCCTGCGGAGCTTTTGTTCAAGGCTCATATCGCAGGTATAGCCGTACTCTGAAAGGAATTGCTGCACCTGCGGCATATTAAGCCATGCAGTCAGCATTTTCGGGTTGTAAATGTATACAAGTGTGCGCTTACGGCACTTGCAAAGCTGTATTCCTGTAAGTCCGCTTTCGGACAGTCTGTATTTGAACTCATGCAGATATTCCGTGATAGTTTCCTCGCACATATCAAAGGAAATGAGGTTCGCGCACTTTACTCCGAGCAGTGTAGGTGCGCCGTGAAATGCGAGCACACTGTCTATGCCTCTGCGTTCAACTTCGGACATATTTTCTCCCCTTTATATCAGTAAGAAGCTGTTTAAGCGCGCTTACGCTGGAGCTGTGAACGTGCTCAACGGGTACGCCATTTTTCTCGGAACTTTTCTTGACAGCTCCCAGCATTTTGTGGGAACAAGTCCCCGTGAAGACTACCATAAGATCAGGAGTACCAAGCTTGTTCTCGAAGTCCGCAGGCATTTGAGTGAAGACCTTGGACTTGTGATTAAACGATTTGCAGATATCCTGATAACGTGTTGCCATGCGGTCATTGCCGCCAACGATAACTATGCTCATAATTCCTCCTTTTGTATTAGTTAATGCTAACATATATGCTTTTGTAGGGGGCGATGCGTACATCGCCCCGTTGTTGTGATAATTGATGTTTATTTTGTATGGCATTTTCCGTGCATTGCACAGTGCTCGCACCCGCAGCCGCAGGAACCCTTGCCGCTTTTCTTATCCTTTACCATTTTTACTATTATCACTGTCACTACAGCAATAAGTATCAGCGATACGATAATAGTTCCAAGATTGTCAGTAAGCCATGCGAGCATATTACCACTCCTTTACGCTTTTACCTTTACATTGCCCTTGAACTTTGAAGCCTCGTGATACTTCTTGATGAAGAGCATATAGCACATGAATGCAAATATTGCAGCCGCTGCGATAACGCCGATAACGTTTGAATCGCCTGTGAAAAGTCCGCCGAACTGAGTTATCATAAGTGCTATAGCATAAGCAAATACACACTGATAAGTTATAGCGAACGCTGTCCACTTAGCGTTGTTCATCTCACGCTTGATAGCTCCGATTGCTGCAAAGCAGGGAGCGCAGAGGAGATTGAATACAAGGAACGAAAAGCCTGTAATGCTTGTGAATTTTGAAGCAAGTGTCTGCCATACAGTTCCGTCTCCGCCGCTGTAGAGAACGCCCATAGTTCCGACGATATTTTCCTTTGCCACAAGTCCTGTGATAGATGCAACAGCTGCCTGCCAGTTGCCCCAGCCTAAAGGCGAGAATATCCAAGCGATAGCTGAGCCGAAGCCTGCAAGGAGCGAGCTGTCAAGCTGATCTTCCTCAAGCATTGTGAAGCTGCCGTCAACTGTTCCGAAGCGTGACAGGAACCAGATAACGATCGTCGAAAGCAGGATTATTGAACCTGCCTTTTTGATGAATGACCAGCCGCGCTCCCACATTGAGCGGAGAACGTTGCTGAGTGTTGGCATATGGTAAGCGGGAAGCTCCATAACGAACGGTGCAGGCTCTCCCGAGAACATTGCTGTCTTTTTGAGCATGATACCCGATACGATTATAGCTGCCATTCCGATGAAGTAAGCTGATACCGAGATAAGCGGTGAACCGCCGAAAATTGCGCCTGCGATCATTGCGATGAAAGGTACTTTAGCTCCGCAGGGAATGAATGTTGTGGTCATGATAGTCATACGTCTGTCGCGCTCATTTTCGATAGTTCTTGAAGCCATGATACCGGGAACTCCGCAGCCTACGCCTACAAGCATAGGTATGAAAGACTTGCCCGAGAGACCGAACTTTCTGAACACACGGTCGAGCACGAATGCGATACGAGCCATATATCCGCAAGCTTCAAGGAAAGCAAGCAGGAAGAACAGAACTAACATCTGGGGAACGAATCCGAGAACCGCTCCCACGCCTGCAATAACGCCCTTGATGATAAGACCTTTCAGCCAGTCGGCTGCGCCTATCTTGTCAAGGCCTCTTTCAGCAAGATCGGGGATACTTGGCACGAACACGCCGTAGTCCGCAGGATCGGGCTCTTCGCCGATACGCTCAACAGTAGCAAGTGCTTCGTTGTAATCTTCGATAGTTGCTGTTTCGTCAGTGGTTTCAAGAGTTTCCTCGTCCTCGACAGAGTAAGTGAACTCACCAACAGGGGCACTTCCGTTTTCCTCAACGTAAGCGTCATAACCCTCGATTATCTGCTGTGCGCCTGCGTATTCGTCAGCAATTTCGGAGTATTTCGACGAACCTATGCCGAACAAATGAAAACCTTCATCAAAAAGATTATCGTTTGTCCAGTCCGTAGCCCATGCTCCGGGACCTTTCATTGCTAAGAGATACACAAGCGTCATGATTACCGCAAAGATAGGAAGTCCCAGCCAGCGGTTGGTAACCACCTTGTCTATCTTGTCGGAAGCCGTAAGACTGCCTGCGTTTTTCTTCTTGTATGAAGCCTTGATGATATCAGCTATGTAGATGTAGCGCTCGTTTGTGATTATGCTTTCCGCGTCATCGTCAAGCTCCTTTTCCGCAGCAGCTATGTCCTCCTCGATGTGCTTCATTGTACTCTCGGGGATATTCAGGTTTTCAAGTACCTTTTCATCGCGCTCGAATACCTTTATAGCGTACCAGCGCTGCTGCTCCTCCGGCATATCGTGAAGCACTGCTTCTTCAATATGAGCAATGGCGTGTTCAACAGGACCGCTGAATGTGTGCTGAGGTATAGTCTTTGAGTTTCTCGCAGCGTTTATAGCTGCTTCCGCAGCCTCGTCAACACCTGTGCCTTTCAGTGCGGATATCTCCACTATCTGACATCCCAGCTGCTTCGAGAGCTGAGGAATATTTATCTTGTCGCCGTTTTTCTGAACGACGTCCATCATGTTTATGGCAAGGACAACGGGTATTCCAAGCTCCACAAGCTGTGTTGTAAGGTAAAGGTTTCTTTCAAGATTCGTGCCGTCTATGATATTGAGTATAGCGTCAGGTCTGGTTTCGATAAGGTAGTTTCTTGCAACGACTTCTTCAAGAGTGTAAGGCGATAATGAGTAGATTCCCGGCAGGTCGGTGATGATAACATCGCTGTGCTTTTTCAGCTTTCCCTCCTTCTTCTCAACAGTAACTCCCGGCCAGTTTCCGACAAACTGGTTTGAACCAGTGAGCGCATTGAACAATGTGGTCTTGCCAGCATTCGGGTTTCCTGCAAGTGCTATTCGCAGTTCCATTTATATCTTCCTTTCAAGTTATTTATAACTAACATACTATCAAAAAAAGTCAGGACTGAAAAGTCCTTATCATTCGACCTCGATAAGCTCAGCATCTGCCTTTCTCAGTGAAAGTTCATAGCCGCGTACCTTTATCTCGATAGGGTCACCGAGCGGAGCCACCTTGCGTACAAAAACCTCCGTACCCTTTGTGAGCCCCATATCCATTATGCGGCGCTTTATTGCACCCTCTCCGTGAAGCTTCTTCACCTTTGCAGTTGCTCCCACAGCCGTTTCTCTAAGCGTTTTCATCATACTCACTCCTATCAGACCATTATTCTCCGAGCCATATCCGCACCGATAGCGATACGCGACTCCTTAACCTTGACAATGACATTTTCACCAAGTACATTTATGAGCTTGACTGTTCCACCCACGGTAAATCCAAGATTTTCAAGGTGCTGACGTATCTCGGGAGTTCCTCCCAGTTTCTTGATAATCAGTTCCTTTTCAGGCTCTGCTAAACTAAGCGGCATCATTACAACACTTCCATTCTGAAATATTCGTTAGTGCTTTATAACGAATACATAATATCACCTTTGCTTTGATTTGTCAATGATTTAAAAAGACAAACCCACAAAGTTTGCACATAATAACATATTGTTATCACATACTAATACAAAATTTGTTAGCAGATACAAATATGGTTTAAAATAATTGACACCGTTCTTGAGTGATGTTATAATTCTTTTGTTAGTTATTTCTAACGTATAAATCATTATAGCAGGCTCCTTTCGGGTTTATGGGATAAGTGCGAATATCCTGTATACAAGAGCCTGCACCGTCAATAATGTTGATGCTCGCCTTTACTGCGATCTATCCATATCTTTCGGCTATAATTTTGTTTATCATCGTTGTACTCCTCGCCATACGTTGTACGCTTTCGTCTTTCGCCTTGATAAACAAAATTTTTCCACGAAATCTATTGAATATTCCGCAGCAAAGACAAGCATATCACATTAAATATATCAAAACAGGAGAATACTATGGACTATTTAGAAATCGAAAAAGTCGTTGGACGTGAGATACTTGACTCACGCGGCAATCCTACCGTTGAAGCTGAGATAACTCTCGCTGACGGTACAGTGGCAAGAGGAACTGCTCCCAGCGGCGCTTCCACAGGTGAATTTGAGGCTCTTGAGCTTCGTGACGGCGGTGAGCGCTATCTCGGCAAAGGTGTACAGAAAGCTGTTGATAACATCAACACTGTTATCGCCGAAACTATCACAGGCATGGATGCTTCCGAC
>CAMYYQ010000013.1 GCA_947303535.1 uncultured Ruminococcus sp. | reverse complement strand
CTTTTAGGTGTGAAGAAGCCCGTAATAAAAGCACACGGAAGCTCTGACGGTACAGCGTTTTTCAATGCAGTTAGACAGGCAAAGCGTTGTGTCGAGGGCGATGTCGCAGGAGTCATAGAGAGCTATGTAGCTCGTACAGCTTCTGCGGACGAGGAGTGATATCATGGAAAATTTAGAAAGATTTGAGGAAATATTAGGATATAAATTCAAAAACATACAGATAATGAAAATAAACAATATCACATAACAGAAAAGAAGATGCCCAGCGGCAGCAATGAGAGACTTGAATTTCTCGGTGACAGCGTACTTTCTATCGTTGTATCGGATTTCCTTTACAAGAACCTCAATGTTGCAGAGGGCGAGCTTACAAAAATGAGAGCTTCACTTGTATGTGAAAAGTCTCTCCATATATTTGCACAGCAGATAGAACTGGGTACTTTTCTCCGTCTTGGCAAGGGCGAGGAGAATACAGGCGGCAGAGAGCGTCCTTCCATACTTGCAGACGCTTTTGAAGCAGTTATTGCTGCTATATACCTTGACGGCGGCATGGAGCCTGCGGCGAAGCACATACTTCGCTTCATGCCAAAGGATATACGTCATGCAAAGAAGCCTGTTTTCAACGATTTCAAAACGGTTTTGCAGGAAATAGTCCAGAAAAACCCCGAGGAAAAGGTGGAATATGTACTTATCGGCGAGGAAGGTCCCGACCACAACAAGCGTTTTGTAGTTGAGGTATGCCTTAACGATCAGGTCATAGGCAAGGGAAAGGGCAAGAGCAAAAAGGAAGCCGAGCAGCTTGCAGCAAAGGAAGCTCTCGAACTTATGGGCTATGAAGCACAGTAACATATCCGTTTTTATACCGCATATAGGCTGTCTTCATCAGTGCAGCTTCTGCGATCAGCGCACCATAAGCGGCGCACAGCACGCTCCCGACGGAAATGAAGTCAAGGCGATATGCTCTAAGGCACTCAGCGAGGTAAGAGAACCCGAGAATACGGAGATAGCTTTTTTCGGCGGCAGCTTTACAGCTGTTCCCCGTGATTATATGATTGAGCTTCTCATGGCTGCATCTGAGTTCGTAGGCGAGGGAAAATTCAGCGGCATACGCTGTTCTACCCGCCCCGACTGTATCAGTGATGAGGTGCTTGAGATACTGAAAAAGTATGGTGTGACAGCAATAGAGCTTGGAGCGCAGTCAATGGACGATACTGTCCTTGAAGCAAACGAGCGCGGACACAGTGCGCAGGACGTTGCGGAAGCAAGCAGGCTTATAAAGGCTTACGGATTTGAGTTGGGCTTGCAGATGATGACAGGACTGTATAAAAGCTCCCGTGAGAGCGATATCGCCACAGCAGATGCAATAATCGGCATTCGTCCCGATACTGTCAGGATATACCCTGTGGTAGTCCTTGACGGCACTAAGCTTGCGGAGTATTATCGCAGGGGCGAGTACAGAATGATGCCACTTGATGATATGGTAGGGCTGTGTGCGGAAATGCTTGAAAAGTTTGAAAATAATGGCATAAGGGTAATAAAATGCGGACTTCATGCTTCCGAATTTGTGGAGCATGACATGGTGGCAGGCTATTATCACCCTGCTTTCCGCGAACTGTGCGAGAGCAGGATATACCTTAAAAAGATAGAAGGATTCGCAGAAAACTGCGTATATATCCGTATCGCCGTGCCTGCAAGGGATATAAGCAAGGCGGTAGGACATAAAAAAAGCAATATTACATATATGAAGTCAAAGGGCGTGGAGGTGAAGATAGTTCCTTCAGCCAATGACAAAACAGAAATTATCGAACGGCGGTGAATGAATGTACCTGAAATCACTTGAAATACAGGGCTTTAAGTCCTTTCCTGACAAGATAAGCCTTACCTTTGACAAGGGACTTACCGCAGTTGTCGGACCTAACGGAAGCGGCAAGAGCAATATCGGTGACTCTGTGCGTTGGGTACTTGGTGAACAGTCCACAAAGACTCTCCGCGGAAACAAAATGGAAGATGTAATCTTCTCTGGTACTGTTGCGCGAAAGCCTATGGGATTTGCCGCAGTTTCGCTGAATATAGACAATTCCGACAATACTCTCCCCGATATCGGTGATGAAGTTGCGGTAACACGTAAGCTTTACCGAAGCGGTGAGAGCGAGTACCTTATCAACGGAAAGTCCTGCCGATTGAAGGACATAAACGAGCTTTTCATGGATACAGGTCTCGGACGCGACGGCTACTCTATAATCGGACAGGGACGAATTGCCGAGATAGTAGGTGCAAAAAGCTCTGAACGCCGTGATATTTTTGAAGAAGCGGCAGGTATCTCAAAGTTCAGATACAAAAAGCTGGAGGCTGAGAGAAAGCTTACAGCCTCACAGGAAAACCTGCTTCGTCTGACAGATATACTCACCGAGCTTGAAGGAAGAGTCGAGCCGCTGCGTATACAGTCACAGAAGGCAGAGAAGTTCATAAAGCTTGCAGAAGAGCGCAAAAAACTGGAAATATCCGTCTGGGTGACAAAGCTGGACGAGATGAAGGTAAAGCTTGACGAACTGGAAAGCAAGATACTCGTCAGCAAGAACGAGTACGAGAACGTTGAAAACGACATTCAGCGCGAGGAGCAGAAAATAGCCGACGGCATACGCAAGATGCAGGAAAGCACCATGCGCGCCGATGAGCTCCGCCGCAAAATGCTTGAAGAGGAGCAGACTGCTTCGGAAATGAAGTCTGGCATAGCTGTTCTCGAAAATGATATAAAGCACTGTAATGAAGCAGTTGAGGCTGCTCAGAAGAATATAGACAACGCCGAGGAAGCCAAGAAAGCTCTTGAAAATGAGCGTAAGGCAGCTGCTGAAAAGCTTGCTGAGCTTGAAGCTCAGAGAAAGACAATGGAAGAGGAGATAAAGGAAGCCGAGGAAAGCTTCCGCAGGGCTGAGAGCGAAAGCTCAAAGCTGGGTGATTCCGTTGACAAGGCAGGCAGCGAGATAAACGGACTCTACATCAGGCAGAGCGAATACCGTTTCGCAATAGAGTCCTCAAAGCAGACTATTGCCGAGCAGACTGCAAGGCTTGCGGAGCTCCGTGAGAGCAGCGGCGATCTTGGTCAGAAGCTGAGAGAGTACGAAGCGCAGACCGAAAGCGTAAAGGCAGAAGCTGAAAAGAACAAGGCAAAAGCCGAGGAGATACGCAACAGGCTCAGCGGACTTGAAAGGCTTTACAAGTCGCGCAGAGAGGGCTTCGAGCAGGCGAAAAACGACTTTGAACGCGCACTCTATGAACTTAAAGATAAACAGCAGAGACGCAAGATACTTACCGATCTTGAAAACAATATGGAGGGCTTTGCAGGAAGCGTCAAGCAGGTGCTTAAAGCTTCAAAGCAGGGACGTATCGGCGGTATCTTCGGCACTGTTGCACAGAATATAAGCGTTGAGCCCGAGTACGCAGTGGCTGTTGAAACAGCACTGGGCGGTGCTATGCAGAATATCATCGTTGAAAACGAAGATATCGCCAAACGCTGCATACGCTTCCTTAAAGAGCAGAAAGCAGGCCGTGCAACATTCCTGCCCATAACCTCTGTAAAGGGCTATGAACTCAAGGAGCAAGGACTTGAAAACTGCGAGGGCTTTGTTGCAAACGCCAACAGGATAGTAAAGTACGATCCGAAATTCAGCGGCATCATAGCTTCCCTGCTGGGACGTATAGTAATTGCCGAGGATATCGACACAGCTACACTTATCGCCAAGAAGTACGGCTATAAGTTCAGGATAGTAACTCTTGACGGACAGGTCATCAATGCAGGCGGTTCGTTCACAGGTGGTTCCGCACAGCGTTCGGGCGGTATCATTACCCGTAAAAACGAGATAGATACACTTGATGCGGAGATAGCAAAGCTCGAATCCGAGCGTGATGTACTGCGTGAAAAGGCTGAGAAGCTCCGTGCGGAGTCCGAAAAGCTGAGATTTGATACGGAGGCAGCCAAGGAGGACCAGACAAACTGCGAGGCGGAGAGAGTTCGCCTTGAAGCAGAGCTGAACAGCCTTGCTTCACTTGAAGAGCAGTTCCGCGCACAGTCTGAAAACTCCGAGAAGCTAAAGGCTGAAACAGAGCTGAAGATAGAAGCTGCAAAGCAGAACATCGAGGACTCTGAAAAGGGACTTGCCGACACCGATGAGGAGATACGCATCGCTGAAGAAAAGCTCGCTCAGGGACAGGATATACGCGAAAAGCTGAGATTGCAGAGAGCAGAGCTTTCCGACAAGCTCTCACAGCTCAAGATCAGGGGCATGGAGCTTGCAAAGGACGTTCAGGCTCAGGAGCTTGAGATAACACGTATCGACAGACGTGCTGAAGAACTGAAATACGGTACTCATCAGTATGAAGAGGAGATATTCAGACAGCAGGAGCTTATCGGTCAGAAGAATTCTGAAATAGAAGAGCTTAAACAGAAGCTTGTTGATTTCAAGGACAATACAGCATCTTACAATGCAGAGATACAACGCTGTCATGCAACTCATACCGAGCAGAACAGACTTGTAAACGAGATGCAGAACGGTCTGAAAGCCATAAACGACTCCAAGGAAAAGCTGTCGGCTGAGATTACAAGACTTGAAGAACGCCGTGAGACAGTTTGCCGTGATACGGATAATATCATAAGGCAGCTCATGGAAGTCTACGAGCTCACACGTTCCGAGGCTGTTGCTATGGCTGAGAAAATTGATGACATGATAGCTGCGCAGGCAGAGCTTACTACCATAAAGAACAAGATACGCGCTCTCGGAAGCGTCAACGTTGACGCTATCGAGGAGTATAAGGAAGTATCCGAGCGTTACCGCTTTATGTCGGAGCAGATAGCAGATGTCCAGAAATCGAAGGCAGAGCTTGAAAAGATAATCACAGACCTTACTTCTGAAATGTGCAGGATATTCTCGGAGAGCTTTGCTATAATAAATTCAAACTTCAAGAGCATATTTGTAGAGCTTTTCGGCGGCGGAAAGGCAGAGCTGATACTTACCGATCCCGAAAATGTACTTGAATCGGGTATCGAGATAAGCGTGGCTCCTCCGGGAAAGGTCATCAAGAACCTTATCTCACTTTCGGGTGGAGAGCAGTCCTTTGTTGCCATAGCTATTTATTTTGCTATCCTGAAACTCAGACCTGCGCCATTCTGTATACTCGATGAGATCGACGCTGCTCTTGATGAAGTAAACGTAAGGAAATATGCACAGTATCTGAAAAAATTCACGGATACAACGCAGTTCGTCCTCGTTACTCACAGAAGAAGCGCTATGGAAGAAGCAAATGTACTTTACGGTGTTACCATGCAGGAGGACGGAATATCCAAGCTCCTTAAAATGGAACAGGTGGATTTCCAGGAAGACGTTGCTGATATTCAGTAAGGTGTCACATTTTGATATTTTGATATGTTATATAATATAGACCACGTTTGGAGGATATAATGGGACTTTTTTCTAAAATTGCCAGCGGTCTGAGAAAGACCAAGGATTTCCTTTTCGGAGGTATCCAGAGAGTACTCAACTCGTTTACCGTAATTGACGAAGACCTTTTCGACCAGCTCGAAGAGCAGATGATAATGAGCGATATCGGCGTTGAGACCTCTGAGGAGATATGCGACAGACTCCGCAAGAAGATAAAGGAACGCGGTATAACCGACCCTAAGGAGATAATGGGACTTATCCATGAGGTAATCTCTGAGATAATGGGCGATGATACAGGACTTGATCTTTCAGTATCACCTGCTGTAATTATGGTGATCGGTGTAAACGGAGCAGGCAAGACCACAACTATCGGCAAGCTCTGCCACCAGTTCAAGCAGGAGGGGAAGAAAGTCCTCGTTGCTGCTGCTGATACCTTCCGTGCAGCTGCAATAGACCAGCTTGAGGTATGGACTCAGAGAGCAGGAGTAGATATCGTAAAACACGCAGAGGGCTCTGACCCCGGAGCTGTAGTTTACGACGCTCTTGAAGCTGCAAAGGCAAGAGAGTGCGACGTAGTAGTTATCGACACCGCAGGACGACTCCACAACAAGAAGAACCTCATGGAGGAGCTTAAAAAGATAAACCGTATCATCGACAACAAGGCAGGAGAGTGCTCGCGTGAGATACTCCTTGTGCTTGATGCCACAACAGGACAGAATGCGGTAAATCAGGCTAAGCTTTTCAGCGAGACAGCACCTATCACAGGTATCGTCCTCACAAAGCTTGACGGTACAGCCAAGGGCGGTATCGTTATCTCCATAAAGAATGAGCTGGGCATACCTGTCAAACTCATAGGCGTAGGCGAAAAGATAGACGACTTGCAGCCGTTTGACAGCAATATGTTCGTTGATGCACTCTTTGCTTCACCTGAGCAGCTCGAAGAGCTTGCAGAAGAGGAAGAAGCTGCCGAGGCATACGATGAAGATGAAAACGAATATGAGGAAGAGACAGAGGACGACAACACTGTTGAGGTTGACGGTGTAAAGGGCTATTACAACGAATACGGCGCATTTATTCCTTATGCAGAGGACGAAGAAGATGAAGAAGAGTCCTATGACGAGGAATATGAAGAGGAAGATACTGAGGAAGAATATGAAGAAGAGTCAGAAGATGATTCCGAATATGAGTATGACGACGAGTCTGACGATGAAGCTGATGAAGATACAGAAGAGGCTGAGGACAGCGAGCTGACCGAAGATGAAGAAGAGTCAGAAGAAGAGGACGAGGCTGAGGAAGAAGCAGAGGAAGAGGAGACCGAAGAGGAAGAACCTGAAGCTGCTGCTGAGCCTGAGAAGAAGAAAAAGCGCGGATTCTTCAGCAGACTGTTCGGAGGTAAGGACGATGATTAAGCAGCTGGTAATGGCTACAAATAACGCAAACAAGCTCCGCGAGGCAAGAGAGATACTTGCTCCGCTCGGCATAGAGGTGCTCTCTCAGCGTGAAGCAGGCGCAAACTGCGATCCTGAGGAAAACGGCACTACCTTTGCGGAGAATGCACTCATAAAGGCAAAGGCTGTATATGAAGCTGTAGGACTTCCTACAATAGCCGACGACAGCGGACTCTGCGTTGATGCAATGGACGGCAGACCCGGGGTATACTCCGCAAGATATGCTCCAGAGGGACAGCACTGTGCAAAGCTCCTTGAGGAGATGAAGGACGTTCCCGAGAATAAGCGCGGAGCAGCTTTCAGATGCACTATAGCCTACATAGACGAAAACGGTCATGATACCATGTCAGGTGACTGCAAAGGTGCAATAGGCTATGAGCAGCGTGGTACCAATGGCTTCGGCTATGACCCTGTATTCATGGTGGGCGACAGGACTATGGCGGAGCTTACCGCTGATGAGAAAAACAAGATAAGTCACAGAGGTGCAGCTCTCAGAGAGCTGTACAGCTTCCTTAAAGAAAGATACGGTGATTGAATGTTAACAAGCAAGCAGAGAGCGTACCTGCGCGGTATCGCTTCAACATACGAGACCATATATCAGGTGGGCAAGGGCGGAGTTACAGAGGCTATGTGCAAGGATATTGCAGAGGCACTCCGCAAGAGAGAGCTTATAAAGCTGAGAGTACTTGACAACTCGGGCTGGACTGCAAGAGAAGCTGCTGACGCTATCGCAGAGCAGACAGACTCCGATGTAGTACAGGTCATAGGCAATAAATTCGTACTCTTCAAGCGCAACGAGAAAGACCCTGTTATCGAGAATATCCCAAAGGCAAAGTAAGTAATGAAAGTGCTGATAATAAGCGGTACGAACCACAAAGGCTCGACCTACAGTATCGGACGTATAGTTGCTGAGAAGCTTACCAAAGCAGAAAACATCAGCGAGGTGTTCCTGCCCCGTGATTTTGACGAGTTCTGCTGCGGCTGCACCAACTGCTTTACGAAGTCAGCCGATAAATGTCCGCACTACGCAAAGCTGCGCCCGATAACGGAGCTTATAGACGCTGCCGATGTTATTATACTTACATCTCCTGTGTATGTTTATCACTGCACAGGTCAGATGAAAGCTCTGCTGGACCATTACGGCTGGCGTTGGATGGCGCACCGCCCCGACGAGAGAATGTTCAGTAAGCAGGCTGTAGTCGTTGCAACAGCTGCGGGTGCAGGCATGAAGTCAACAATGAAAGATATGGCTGACAGCTGCTTTTTCTGGGGGATACCTCATACCTACAAGCTGGGAAAGGCTGTAAGAGCAATTGACTGGAACAGCGTATCTCCCAAGATGAAAGACAGCATAAACGCAAAAACCGACAGTATCGCCAAAAAGATACTGAAAAGGCAGGGAAAAGTCCCTGTGGGCATAAAAACAAGGGCGTTTTTCAAGATAATGAGCCTTTTGCAGCGCAACGGCTGGTGCAAGGCTGATATGGATTACTGGAAGGAAAAGGGCTGGACAGGCAGCAAACGCCCGTGGAAATGAAAGAAGTGATCTTATGATACTGTACAGACCTGTTGGAGAAGCCGAATTAAAACTTATTGCGGACAGCGGATACAGAGAGTTTCCGCCGAGACTTCCCGATCAGCCTATATTTTATCCTGTTCTGAATGAAAAGTATGCATCGGAGATCGCCGAAAAATGGAACGTAAGATATAACTCGGAGCATAACGGATATGTGACAAGATTTGAGGCGGATGATGAATACTGCCGCAGATTTGAGGTACAGACTGTCGGAAAAAGCTATCATCAGGAATTATGGGTGCCTGCTGAGGAGCTTGCGGAATTCAACAGACACATTATCGGTAAAATAGAAGTTATAAAAGAATTCGGTAACGAATGAGTATAAACGGTATGAGAGGTGCAGAATGAAAATAGGAATATACGGCGGAAGCTTCAATCCCGTTCACAACGGACATATACATCTTGCCAATACGGCTGTTGAGGAGTTCGGGCTGGACAGGCTTTATCTTCTTCCGTCAAAGAAGTCTCCGCACCGTTCCAGTGCTGAATATGCTCCCGATGAGGACAGGCTTGAAATGCTGCGGCTGGCGGCAAAAGCCAATGATAAGCTGTTTGTCAGCGATTACGAGATAAAGAGCGACCGCGTGAGCTACACTATTTACACAGTAGAGCATTTCCGCAGCGTATTTCCCGATGCTGAGCTGTTTCTCCTTGTGGGAAGCGATATGCTCCTCAGCTTTGATACATGGTACCGCTTTGAAGAGATACTTGCAAATGTAACACTTTGTGTAGTTTCACGGGAAAACGGTGATATCGAAGAGTTGAAGAAAAAAGCCGAGGAACTTGGAAAATTCGGCAAAGTATTGGTCTCTGAGGCTTCTCCCACAGAGATATCGAGTACGGAAGTAAGAAAAAAATTGCTAAAAATAAGGATTTTACTTGCTATCTGGACGAAAATGTAGTACAATATATAAGATTGAAGGGATTATATTCGGTACGAGGTGAAGAAAAATTGCTGTATAACCCCGATGAAAAAAAGAAATACCTTAAAAATTGTCTTTCAGCGAAAAGGTTCACACATTCGCTGAATGTTGCAGCAGAATGCAGAAAACTTGCTGAAAATACGGTGAAGACCCCGACAAGGCTTATTTTGCGGGACTTCTCCACGATATATGTAAGGAAATGCCCGATGATGTGCAGAAAGATCTGGTCATGAGCAGCGGCTATACAGTCTGCCGTGAAGAGCTTGAAACACGTTCGCTCTGGCATGGCATCGCAGGTGCATATTTTATCAAAAAAGAATTCGGCATTGAGGACATAGATATACTCAATTCCATAAGATTTCATACAGTTGGCAGAGCAGGTATGTCACGCCTTGAAGAGATAGTATATATGGGCGACCTGATATCTGCCGAGAGAGACTATAAAGATGTAGACAAGATGCGCAAGCTGGCATATGCTGACCTTAATGCAGCTATGATGGAAGCATTCGCATTTTCCATGAAGTCTGTAATAAAAAAAGGCGGAGTTATTCCGATCTGTACCGCCGAGGGATATAATTTTTATACAAGACTTTTAAAAGAAGAGAAAAATGATAGCAATTTGAAAAGAGGACTCAAATGAACCGAGAAGAACTTAATGGAGAGTTTAACAGAAACGCAAATACTGCTCCGAGGCAGCCAAAGCCGTTAAGGAAGCTTAAAAGGATAGATAATTCAAGGCCGAGTCAGCCTGTATATCAGGGACTGCACGAAGCTCCGTCAATAGATATAAGCATAGAAGAGGAAAAGCCGAGAAGACGCGCTCCCGAGCCAAAACAGACATATCACGGGCTCCATGAAAAAGGAAGAGCGGTAGATGTTGCCGAAAGTGATGATTTCGACGACTTCGATGATTATGACTACGATAGTGAAAAGGACGGCAAAAAAAGCAAAAAAGATGTGATAATCAAGACATCTTCAATACTTATGAGTCTCGTTATCATAATCGCTCTTTTCCTGAATATGCCTATACTATGGTACAAAAAGGCAGGACAGCCCGATCAGAAGGTATCTATAATAAAGTATTTCAAGCTGTGGCAGCCACTTGTAGAGATAGAAGGTGAACTGGATAAATCACAGGTTGATCTCAATGTTGATACAAATGTTGTAACTGATGAATTTACAGACGGTCTTGATCTCCCTCAGCTCGTAGAAGGTCAGTATACCGTGCTCTTCCTCGGATTTGACGAGGATCAGGAGCTTACCGATGTTATATGGATATGCCAGTTCGATATCGCAGCTGCAAAGCTCCATATATTACAGGTGCCCCGTGACTGTGCTGTTCCAAACTATACAAGCAATCCTACAACAAAGATAAACAGTGTTTATTATGAGGGATACGACCAGGAAGTAAGCAAGATACAGCGTGTGGTAAACTGCATACAGGACAATTTCCGTATACCGATAGATGCATATATCACTACAGCCTGCTTTGATATCGTTGATATCGTTGATCTTATAGGCGGTATTCCGATACACCTTGACAACGAGATCATCTATGAAGCAGACAAGATAATCCCTGCGGGTGATGTTACACTTACAGGTGCGCAGTCTGAGTGGTTCGTTCGTTTCCGCCATGAATGGCTCCAGGGCGATATCGGACGAGTTCAGAATCAGCGCCGTTTCATGGCAGCTGCTATGCAGAAGATGCTCAGCATCGTCAAGGACGAAGGTAAAATGAAGCTTTACAGCTATCTGAACACTATTTATAAGAACAAGTGGATAGCTACGGATATGAGCGTTGATGACCTCAGCAAACTTCAGTATGGCACTTGCTGCATTGGTTAGGTCAATAACAGGAGATATA
>CAMYYQ010000012.1 GCA_947303535.1 uncultured Ruminococcus sp. | reverse complement strand
GCACATGCCGAAATGCCTGTCGTATCCGGGAACAGGGCAGATGAACTTTATCATTACATTGTAAAGAAGCTTTGAGCGGAAACGCTTCTCACCCAGCATTACCTCTTCTTCTATGTACTTTACCTTTACAAAATAGCCTATGAGTATACAGGTAAGGAAAGCAAGTACGGGCATCATTATGTTGTTTGTGATGAAATCGAAGAAATCAAGTATCTGCATTCCGAACAGCTTTATATCAGACCATGCGCTGTATCCGAGTACGGAGAGCATACCGAGTATGAATGTTACAAAGATAACTATAACACAGCTCTTTGTGCGGCTGAAACCGAATTTCTCGATAACAACTGCTGTAACCGTCTCCATAAGAGATATGGAGGAGGTAAGTGCGGCAAGAGTTACCAGAATAAAGAATGCTGTGCCAATAAATTGTCCTGCCGGCATTGTAGCGAATACCTTAGGAAGGGTATTGAACATGAGTCCCGGACCTGCGTTGAGTGAAGCACCGTCACCGTTTGAGAAAATAAATACGGCAGGAACTATTATCATACCTGCAAGTATAGCAACTGCTGTGTCAAATATCTCTATCTGACGGACCGAGCTTTCAAGTGAATCTTCCTTTCGCATATAGGAGCCGTATGTCACCATTATGCCCATTGCAATGGACATTGAGTAGAAAAGCTGTCCGCAGGCTGCTGCAATGGTCTGTAAGAATTTAGCAGGCGAAAAATTATCAAGGTTTGGGAGCAGATAGTACTTGAGTCCTTCGCCTGCGCCGTCAAGGGTAAGGGTATATACCGACATTGCCACGATAAGCAGGAGAAGAACAGGCATTAGAAATTTGCTTACCTTTTCGATACCCTTTTCAACTCCGAGGAATACGGCAACAGATGTGAGCAGCAGGAATACTATAAAAAATACCGTCGGCTGAGTGAAATGGCTGATAAAGTTACTGAAGAACGGTATGCTTTCTCCCGATGCTGTGACGTATTCAGCTGTTGAAACATTTTCGCCGCCGCCTGTAATGAATACTGACATATATTTCAGTACCCAGCCTCCGATAACGCAGTAGTACGGGAGAATGAGCGCAGGTATCACGGCAGCAAGCAATCCGAGAGGGGAGAAGCGCTTGTCCACAGCCTTGTATGCGCCGATAACGCTTTTTCCTGTTTTTCTGCCGATAGCTATTTCAGTGAGCATGAGTGCGAATCCGAATGTTATGGCAAACACAAGGTATACCATCAGAAATACACCGCCGCCGTATTTAGCTGCAAGATAAGGGAAACGCCAGATATTTCCAAGACCAACTGCCGAACCTGCCGCAGCAAGTATAAAGCCTATCCTGGAACCGAAGCCTCCTCTTTCCGAAGTTTTGTTATTGGTTTTCATAAACATTGTCCTTTCAGTATGTCATTAGCAAAATACAAGTATAATTATATCATCATAAGCCCAAAAAATCAATCTCAGTAACTGAATTTTTTCAATAACCGGCTCTCTTATGGTTATCTTCCAAGCACAAGTACAGTGCAGTTCCTTAAACAGTTTCTCGTCCGAGTACAGGAACTCCTGTTGCAATGCTGAGACATATATCCATAGTTAAATAGTACACTCGTCTGATTTTACAAATCACTGATGATAGAGTGTAATTCATATTGTCAACCAAATTCGCACAAAAGGTTGACATATTCTGTTTGCGGTGTTATAATTATACATGAATGTCAAAAGAGGTGTTATTTATGAAAACAAAAGATATGATTTTAATAGCTATGTTTGCGGCTTTGATCGCCGTTGGTGCATACATAAAAATTCCTGTCCCTGTTTGCCCATTTACACTGCAATTTTTGTTCACCACACTGGCAGGGATAATTCTCGGTGCAAATAACGGGACGATCGCTGTTTCTGTTTATGTTTTGCTTGGGTTGGCAGGACTTCCGGTTTTTACGGGCGGAGGAGGTATAGGTTATGTATTACAGCCTACTTTCGGGTATCTCATCGGATTTATCGCAGGAGCATTTGTCACAGGTACGATAGTTCACAAAGGTGATCTGACTATCCGGCGACTGCTGGCAGGTGGTTTCGCAGGACTTATGACAGTTTATATTTTGGGAATGGCATATTATTGGGCTGTCTGCCGATTCTATATTGGTAAGCCTATCGGAATATGGCCGCTGTTTCTGTATTGCTTTCTGCTGGCGGTTCCTGGCGATATTTGCCTTTGCATATTGTCGGCTGTGCTTGGAAAGAGACTTATCCCTGCAATTGAGTTGTCGTATAAAAAAGCATAATACCTGTAAAGGAGATAGTTATGGATATTATAAGATTTGCCGAGGAGATCATCGGCGGAAAACGCATACATCGAGGCGATGATATGGATTTTTTTATTTCAGCAGATATAAAAATGTTGTGTGAAGGTGCAGATCGTATCAGGAAACACTTCTGCGGAGATCATGTCGATCTATGCAGTATCATAAACGGAAAAAGCGGAAAATGCTCGGAAAACTGCCGCTTCTGCGCACAGTCAGCTCACAACTGCACAGGAATAAATGAGTATCCGTTTCTTGACACAGAAACGATACTCAGCGAATGCAGGCATAACGAAGCAAAAGGTGTACACCGTTTTTCAATTGTTACAGC
This sequence comes from uncultured Ruminococcus sp., assembly GCA_947303535.1. The sequence continues at coordinate 9,015 of CAMYYQ010000012.1, read as the reverse complement.
AGGAAGAACACTCAGCGATGCTGATTTTGAAAAAGCGTTTGAAGCATACAGCACTCTCCATGAGAAAACTAATATGATGCTCTGCGGTTCCCACGGACTTCTTACAGATGAACAGTTCAGAAGACTTCGTTTAGCAGGAGTCAGCAGATACCACTGCAACATTGAGACTTCACGCAGGAATTTTCCAAGCATCTGCACCAAGCATACCTTTGATGATAAGATCGAATGTATAAAACGTGCAAAAGATGCAGGTTTTGAAGTGTGTTCAGGCGGTATCATCGGTATGGGTGAAACATGGGAGGACAGGATAGATATGGCACTCTGCCTTGCAGAACTTGGTGTCAGCTCTATCCCGATAAATGCTCTGATGCCGATCAAAGGCACACCGCTTGAAAATCTTGAAAGACTTTCAGAGGAAGATATACTGCGTACTGTTTCGATATTCAGATACATTGTCCCGACAGCAGATATTCGACTTGCGGCAGGCAGAGATCTTATGACCGACTGTGGCAAACAGGCATTTCTTTCAGGAGCAAATTCTACGATAACAGGCGATATGCTGACCACTTCGGGAAATGACATCAACGGAGATGTAAAAATGCTCAGAGAAATGGGCTTTGATATTGAAAAGAGGAAAAGTCATGAGTAAAGGACTATTTATCACAGGCACGGGAACAGACACGGGAAAAACATATATCACGGCTCTGTTGCTGAAGAAACTGAATGAAAGCGGATACAGCTGCGCCTACTATAAAGCTGCAATGAGCGGAAACGAGCGTGACAGCAATGGAGATCTTATTCCGGGTGATGCGTACCATGTCAAAACTGTTTCGGGGATAGATCAGCCACTTGCGGAAATGTGCCCGTATATTTATGAAACCGCAGTTTCACCGCATCTTGCTTCAAAGCTGGAAGGTTCTCCACTCGATATGAAGACAGTAAAGGAGAGCTATGACGGACTAACCTCACGATATGACTATATAATTGCCGAAGGAAGCGGCGGTATCCTCTGCCCTTTGAGATATGATGATGAAAAAATATTCCTTGAAGATGTTATCAAAATGCTTGGGCTACCGTGTATTATTGTTGCCGACGCAGGACTCGGAACAATAAATAGCGTTGTTCTTACTGTGGAATACATGAAATTACGCAATATCCCTGTAAAGGGGATCATTTTCAATCATTTCCATGCCGGAGATGTTATGGAAGAAGATAATAAAAAAATGTGTGAAGCACTTACAGGTATATCCGTTATTGCCTGTGTAGGTGACAATTGTACCGACCTTGACATCAGTGGAGAATACATAGCTTCACTTTGCGAATAGGAGAATAACTATGATATGGTATCCATATGCCCAGATGAAAACACTTGAACCGCCCATAAAGATCGCTTCTGCTAAGGGAGTTCATCTTTACACCGAGGACGGTCACGACCTTATAGATTCCGTTTCCTCGTGGTGGAGCGTTATCCACGGCTACAATAACAGCGAGATAAATAATGCTATAAAGGAACAGCTTGACAAATTCGCCCATGTTATGCTCGGCGGTCTTACACATGAGCCTGTTCAGAAGCTGTCAGACAAGCTCGCATCATGGCTGCCCGGTGATCTGGACTACTGCTTTTTCTCGGATTCGGGAAGTGTTGCAGTGGAAGTCGCTCTGAAAATGGCTTTGCAGTTCAACACTAACCGCGACTCGGAGCGTAATATTATACTTGCACTTGAACACGCTTACCACGGCGATACGTTCAAGGCGATGGAAGTCGGAGACGATGAGGATTATCACTTTGCATTCGGTAATTCAAACGAGAAAAAGCGAGGTGTCATACATATCCCGACCGAGATAAATGCTCTTGAAAAAGCTTTTGAGACCTATGGCAGTAAACTGAGCTGTTTTATTGTTGAACCTCTGCTTCAAGGTGCAGGCGGTATGAGAATGTACGATATTTCCTTCCTTGAAAGGGCAAGGCAGCTATGTGACGAGAATGATGTTCTTCTGATATTTGACGAGGTTGCAACAGGCTTCGGAAGAACAGGAAACCGTTTTGTTGCCGATCTTGTACTTCCCGATATACTTGTGCTTGGCAAGGCTCTGACAGGAGGGTATATCGGTCACGCAGCAACCGTCGCAAATAAGAAAGTATGGGACGGATTCCTAAGCGATGATCCAACTCACGCCCTGATGCACGGTCCGACATTTATGGGAAATGCCCTTGCTTGTTCAGCGGCACTCAAATCTATCGAACTCTTTGAAAAAGGGAACTACCTTGAAAGGATCAGACATATAGAAGAAATAACAAGACGCGAGCTGAAAGGCTTTAATTCCGATAAGATCGAAGAAATAAGGATAATGGGCGGCTGTGTATGTATTGAAGTCAAGGACGGCAAGGATCTGGAAGGATTCCGTCAATATGCGTATGAACACGGTATATTCAGCCGACCGTTCCTAAAATATATGTATGCAATGGTTCCGTATATTATCGAAGAATGGGAACTTGCGAAAATACTTGATGTGATGAAGTCGTGGTTTGATATTTTAGGCTGATGTTTTTATATCCAAAGTCAACAACGCAGTATAAGGCAAGGATAACGATCATTGCCTTTATTGTATATTCAAGCAGAGGTCGGTTCGGTGATGCCGTGCGTGGTTTCATACTCCCTGACACGGCGGTAAAAAGTATTAGCTGACAAACCCATTCTCCGCACAAAGTACAAACGCGTAGTTTGTATGTTAATGGAACGTATATTGAAAACATTTACGCATTTTTGCAAAATAGGCTGAAAAACGGTTGACTTTTCACGGTAAGTACGATATAATTTTAACGAAATTTTGAGACAGGAGATGTATCAATAGATATGATCAATGATATCATAAGTCAGATCGACAGCTATGTATGGGGGCTCCCCCTTATCATTCTCATCATGGCTTGTGGTATTCTGCTGACTTTCAGGCTGAGATTTCTTCAGGTGCGCAAACTTGGCAAGGCACTGCCTAATGTTGTTGCAATAATTCTTCTCTCGGGAGTGATATCCGATGAAACAAAGGATTATTTTACAAGACTCAGAGAAGGTAAAATAAAGGAATAAATCCAGCTTTAATGAAACTTTTCTCCCGACAGGTTACTCATGCAGCCCGGAATGCCTTATCAGAAACAACAGCTCCCGCGAGGGAGCTGTTGCTTTCATATCGTTATACTGCCTTTTAGTCGTGTGTATTTCGTGTAGATTTACACTATTGAAAAAATCAATATTTCTGACATTAATCTATAATTGATTGCTTAGTTGTAAGCACTATGTCTTTTTTTATTGCTTTAGTGTTTATTTCCGCATATGTTCTTATAATCAGAAAAAGTGCTACAACAAATGTCAGAATATCCGCCACTGGCATCGAATAAAGCACACCGTCAAGCCCGAAGAATACGGGGAGAAGAAGTGCAAGTCCCACGCCAAACACGATTTCACGAATGACCGAAAGCGCAGTAGATTCCACCGCCTTGCCCATAGCTTGCAGGAAGATAAAGCATGACTTGTTCACGCAGGCGAAAATCATCATACAGAGATAAATGCGGAAAGCCTTTATCGCAAAATCGGTATAATAAGAGCTCTCATTGGCGGCACCGAAGATACCGATAAGCTGCTTCGGAAACAACTCAACGATAATGAGAGATAGTGCTCCCACACTTGCCTCCGCTATCAGCAGTTTGGTGAACAGTTCACGCACACGACTTTTCAGTCCTGCGCCCATATTGAAGCCGACAATCGGTATACAGCCTGCCGCCATACCGACTACGACAGATATGACGATTTGAAAGAACTTCATCACGATACCGACTACCGCCATTGGTATCTGAGCGTACTGCTCCTGCCCGAAAACAGCGTCCAATGCTCCGTATTTGCGTATCATATTATTGATCGCAGCCATAGCCGCTACAAGAGCTATCTGAGAAAGAAAGCTGGTCAGACCGAGAGTGAGCGTTTTCCTTACGATTATTCCGTTCAGCCTGAGGTCGTGCTTTGCAGGCTTGATCTGCTTCATATTCAGCAGATACCATACCGCAAGCACCGCCGTTGCAATCTGTCCGATGACCGTTGCGACCGCTGCACCCATCATACCCCATTTGAAGCCGAATATGAATATCGGATCGAGTATCATATTGATGACAGCACCTGCGAGTGTGGAGAGCATAGCAAATTTCGGACTGCCGTCTGCACGAATTACGGGGTTCATCGCCTGCCCGAACATATAGAACGGGATACCAAGTGAGATGTAGAAGAAATACTCCTTTGAGTGCCTGAATGTTTCGGGATTGACCGTACCGCCGAACATCGCAATAATTGCATCGCTGAATATCAGATACACGGCACACAGCACAAGACCGCCAATGATGCTCATAATAATTGAATTGCCAACGCTCTGCTTTGCCTTGTTATTCTCATGTTTACCGAGGCTGAGACTTGCAAACGCACAGCAGCCGTCACCGATCATCACGGCAATAGCGAGGGCTATGACCGTCAGCGGAAAGACTACGGTATTGGCGGCGTTTCCGTAAGAACCGAGATAAGTCGCATTTGCGATGAATATCTGGTCAACGATGTTGTAGAGCGCACCCACAAGCAGAGAGATGATACACGGCACAACGTATTTCTTCATCAGCTTGCCCACAGGCTCACGCCCAAAAAATTGATTTGCGGTTTCTTCCATTTGGTTTTCCTCCTAAAAAAGTACAGCGTGAGCCGAAAGCTGGATTTATGCTTTTGGCTACACGCTGTTTTTGATGATATTCAGTTGTATCAGTCGAGATAAGAGCCGACAGGAGCGCTGTTATACTGCTTCTTGATCTTGATAATGACCGAACCGTCCGCCTGTTCAGTTTCCTCGATGATCTTGTACTTTGTACCGCTTCTGTCAAGTGAAGCCTTATACTTCTCAACTTCTTCCTTCACGACCCTGACGGCATAGTCGTGACCGAAATCCTCCTTGAGCATAAAGTGGAGTGTCTGGCAGATACACGCTTCTTTGATTCTTTTCATTTTGATATACCTCCATAAAAATATATAAAAACGAGCAGCAATAACCGGACTTACGCGGAATGCTGCTCGTTATGTACTAATAATATCAAATTTTTCACCTAAATCAGGCTATGTGCTTTTCGATATAGTCAACGACCTCGCTCCTGTCAATATCGAGTGCGTAAGCAAACTCCTCAAAGAGCATATTCTCCGCAAGGCTAAGATAGTTTTCGTCAAAAGAACGCAGTTTTTTCTTTTCAGAGTATAGCTTGTTGCGGCGAAGATAAAGTGTTTTTATAAGCCTGATTATCTCTTTTTTATCACCACCCTTGATGATACGGCTGTATTCTTCCTTGCGCTTTATTTCGTTATCTATCCATATAGGAGCTTCAGAGTTCATGTGTCCGATAAGCTCATCTACATCTGCTGTGGAGCACACCTTATGAAGTCTGCTGACCGCCTGCTCGCTGTCAACAGGGACATAGAATGTATTTTTTTCATTGTAAACATGGTGGAGGATATAATAATCATTTTCCTCGCCCATAAAGTCACGCTTTTCTATCGAAGCTATCTTACATATCCCGAATGTGCCGTACATCACAACATCGCCAATGTTATACATATTATCACCTCGCAAAATAAAAACGAGCAGCAATAACTGGACTTACGCAGAATTGCTACTCGTTATATACATATTATACCACACTTTTCAGGCTTTTTCAAATGGTGTTTTTGCACAAAGTTCAGGCGTTTGCTGATGCGGTCACTGCGCTTTTTCTTCTGAATACCGCCTTGAAGCAAGTCCTGATCAGCGGTGAGATATGTGCTTTTTACAGTTTCATCACAGAGCATGATCAAAATTCCACATTGCCTGCCTGATATTCCACTTTAACTCCATTCACCTTACAAACTGCACCTGTATAATACAATCATAGAAACAAAACGGAGGCGGTCTTATGACAAGTACAGTGCAGACTCAAAAAATGTTCTTCGCAATGGGAACAGTCAATACAATAACTGTTTTTGAGGAAGCGGACGCGGCGCTTTCTGCGGCAAAGGACTGCGTTAAGGAGCTTGACCGCAAGCTGTCAGCCTACTCTCACGACAGTGAGATAGGCGCTGTCAATAGAATGGGCAGGCATATCCCCTGTGGCAGTTTCAAAGGATACATTCAAACTTATAAAGCATTCAGTCATGTATTCACAGCTCACTGGCGGATGCTTTGACATCACATCAAGACCGCTGTCACAGCTCTGGAAAAATACAATGAAGTTCGGCAGTTTTCCCGATGCAGGCGATATTGAACGTATGCGTGCTCTTGTAAATTACCGAGATATAGTTCTTGACAATGAAAGGCTCACAGTCATGCTGAGGCACAAAGGTCAGCAGCTTGATCTGGGAGCTGTTGCAAAAGGCTACGCCGCTGACTAGGTTCGGAAGCTTCTGTTGACTTACGGAGTTAAAAATGCTATGATAAATTTCGGCGGTACTGTCATCAACCTTGGACAGTCACGTAGAATAGGCATACAGAAGCCGTTCTTCTCTAACGGAAATATCTTTGCAAGTCTTAATATCCCCGACGGGAAAGCAGTAGTATCATCTGGGCTTTACGAGCAGTTCCGCATAATCGACGGTCAGCTCATTCACCACATCGCAGACATTAGAACAGGACTTCCCTCAGACTCGGGACTTATTGCAGTCACGATCATAGGCGACTGCGCAGAGGAACTGGACGCTCTTGCAACTGCGGCTTTCATAATGGGAGCGGAACAGAGCATGATGATGCTGAAACTGCGTAATATTGAAGCCTTATTTATAACAGAAAAACAGGAGATATACGTTACTGAAAAGCTGAGAGATCAACTCAGTATCGTCAAGGAGTGAGCAAAATGAAAAAGAAATTATCACCGATACAGATAGTAAGAGCGGTCATACAGCTGATAGCATTCGTTACCGTGCCTGCGCTTTTTATAACCATATTTTCATCTATCGGCAGCATCATAATGTCCATAATCGGCGGAAGCTTTGTGTTCACCGAACATCTTGGCAGTATAATACTCGTGCTGGGAGTATTCCTCGTTACTATTGTATGGGGACGTTACTTATGCGGATTTATCTGCTCATTCGGAGCAATGCAGGATCTTCTGAACGCCATTGGAAAGCTTATACCTTTCAAGGTCAAGATACCCGAAAAGGCTGATAAATACCTCAAGCTGCTGAAATATGCAGTGCTTGCATTCGTTGTCATAGGCGTATGGGGCTTCTCTGTCACAGGCGACCTTATCTGGAGCCCGTGGACGGTATTCGGTATGTATTCCTCACTCAGCGCATGGAACGGTCTTGAATACTTCCTAACTCTCGGCGGAGCACTCCTGCTTTTGATAATCATAGGCTCGCTGTTCATCGAGAGGTTCTTCTGCAAATATCTGTGTCCGCTCGGAGCTCTGTTCGCACTGGTATCAAGAACAAAACTTAACCCCATAAAGCGCAAGTCGGAGAAATGCGGCAGCTGTAAGCTCTGCACTGCAAAATGCTCCATGTCAATCCAACTTTACAAATACGACGAAGTCTCATCGGGCGAATGTATCAACTGCATGAAGTGTACAGAGGTCTGTCAGAATGATAACATCACGGCAGAGACCCTACCTGCTATTTCGGGTACTCTTGCAGTCACCGCTATTGCAGGTCTGTACTATGCGGGAGTTCTTACCAATACTCAGCCTATCGCACAAATCAGCCATAAAGATACAAATGCAGTTTCCGAAGCCGAAGAAACAGGTCTCTATAAAGACGGCACATATACGGGAACAGGAAAGGGCTTCCGCGGCAATACCAAGGTAACAGTTACAGTTGAAAAGGGTGTTATCTCGGATATTACAGTTGATTCCTGCAAGGACGATGATGAGTTTTTCAGACGTGCCGAAAACAGCATAATCTCGGCAGTTATTAAGTCGCAGAGCCTAGACGTTGACGCAGTCAGCGGTGCTACATTCAGCAGTAATGGACTGATAGAGGCTATAAAAAATGCTCTCGGAGAAGAGAAAGCAACAGAGGAAGAAGCTGCAGAACCAGCAACCGAAAAAGCTTCAAAGAGCAAAAAGCAGAAAGCTACAGAAGCAGAAACGACTACTGAAAGTGAGCCTGCTCCTACAGAAGAAAAGTCTGAAAACGGCAAATATGCAGACGGCGTCTACACAGGAACAGGAACAGGCTTCCGCGGAGAAACAAGTGTCACAGTTACAGTTGAAAACGGTGAAATTACAGATATAACCGTAAATTCATACAAGGACGACCAGCAGTTTTTCAGCCGTGCCGAAAGCGGTGTTATATCTGCAATTATCCAGTCACAGGATACAGATGTTGACGCTGTAAGCGGTGCAACATTCAGCAGTAACGGCATTAAGGAGGCTGTTGCGGACGCTCTCGGTATCGAGTTCACTAATCCCAACAATTCAGCGGAAAAAGGTCATGGCGGCAGACATTCCCACTAAAGGAAGGCGTTCTTTGAAAGCAAAACAAGGGAAGTGATATTTGAAATATCCGACCATTTAGAGACGTTATATCATCAAATCAGCTGGAACACATACAAAAGTTGGGAAATATAAGAAAGGCAGCCGTAATTGCTGCCTTCAGTCTTATCATTTGCCTATAAGCTTCAATATCTCCGCAGGTTTCAGAGTTTTACCGGAGGAACCTGCCCGAACACTCTACGAACAATCAAAAAGTGCGATAAACAGACGATTTTGCTAAAAAAGCGATGCCTACCCAAACGTAAGCATCGCTTTTCTTATAAATCTTGGAGGACAAGGCTGTCCTTTTTTATGTTATTGATTCCAACGGTATCTGCTCCAGATCCCAAGTGCTGTCATTATGAATGGTTATCAGTTCTGCACCGCGCTGTTTGGTCTCCTTGGCGATGCCTGGCATAGCAAGATAGTCAATGCTCATACCGTAGGTCAGGCGTATGCCCTTGTATTCGATAGAAGCATTGTTGTAATGATCGTGT
>CAMYYQ010000011.1 GCA_947303535.1 uncultured Ruminococcus sp. | reverse complement strand
ATTGAACTATGGGAGAACAGCAAATGCGTATACAGCAGCAAAGAGCGTAACAACAACTGATGCTCCTGCGGACGAGGAGACATCGGGTACCTGCGGTGAGGGCGTTGAATGGATGATAGACAATGGTGTCCTTACCATAAGCGGTAAAGGCGTTATTGCAGAAGATTCTTTTGCTGAGAATAGTAATATAAAGTCCGTAATCATCAAGGACGGAGTTACAGGTATAGGGAAAAATGCCTTCGGATCATGCACAGGTCTTACATCTGTGAAAATGCCTGAATCCCTTACTTTTATAGCAGGCAGTGCATTTGACGGCTGCAATGAGCTTTCAGAAGTTGTTATGTCTAAGCCTATTGAGATAGGCAGTTATGCTTTTTCTCAGACAAAGTGGCTTCAGGCGCAGCAGGAAAAGTCCCCGCTGGTAATAGTAAACGGTATACTTATAGACGGCACCGCTTGTTCGGGAAAAGTAACTATTCCTGATAATGTTACAAGCATAGCCGATTGTGCATTTTCATTCTGTGACGGACTTACATCAGCAGTTATACCAAAGTCGGTAAAAACTATTGGACAAATGGCATTTTTGAGCTGTATGTCACTTGAAAGTGTGACTATACCCGATTCTGTTGCAAGTATCGGTGAAAGCGCCTTTTCTTATACAAAATGGCTTGAGAACAAACAGAGCGAAAGTCCGCTTGTAATAGTAAACGATATACTTATAGACGGAACTACCTGTACAGGTGATGTCGTTATCCCAAATACTGTCAGAGAAATAGCCGGTTCTGCATTTTCGATGTCTATGATAGAATCTGTAAGCATACCTGCCACGGTCAAAAAAATAGGAAACGCTGCGTTTGATCAGTGCGGAGCTCTTGCGTCAGTGACTGTATTTGATCCCGAATGTGAAATAGCCGAAGGAGCTGACACGATAGACAGCGGACTTGATGAAGAGAGCGGCAAATACAAGTACAACGGTGTTATCTGCGGATATAAGGGCTCAAAGGCAGAAGCATACGCAAAGAAGAATAATTACACCTTCAAGGCTTTGTCAGATACTCCTGTATCTACGACCACAACTGCACCAAAGACAACTACCACATCTTCAACGACAACAACATCAACGACTTCAAAGAAGTCATCGACATCGACCACCACAACAAAAGCAACAACTTCATCTGCAAAGACCTCAACATCAATCACCTCAAAAGCCGCATCTGCAACAACTACAGCTGTTACAACTACTGCTCAGAGCGGCAGGCTGTCAGTAACTGTATGGGGCGATCTCAACGGTAACGGCAAAGCTGATATTGCCGATCTTGTCGCACTTAACAAGCGCCTGAACGATCCAACATATCCACTCAGCGATCAGGCGATAGTAAATGCGGATATCTGCGATCCTCAGGACCCGACAGGCAAATCCGTTGACCTGAAAACAGTAAGACTGACAGCAGGTGATTCCGAGAAGTTATCTCTGCTTCTTCTTAAAAATTTAGGCTTCTGATAAAAATGATAAAACGAAACGGCTTCCGAAATGGGAGCCGTTTTTGATGTTATATTCGTTTGTGTCATCAGTGAGGGAATTTGTCAACGTAAACTCCGACCTCGGTAAAGATCCCCTTGCTGCTGCCTTTTATAGTGACAGAGCCGATACGCTGTGCTGTGATATTTCCGAAGCTTACTATGTCGTAAAGATCCTCGCCCTGATAGCCGCTGTAGGAGCAGAATATCCTTTTCTGTCCGCGGAAGTCATACTTATCACGGAATAAAAGAGCCTGCTGCGGATCATAGAGGAATCGCATATCAAGTTCAAAGTATTTGTGGCGTACTATTTTAAGCGCAGCCGCATCACTGTCGGCAAGGTCAAAAGTGCCGTAATTTCCGTTGATATCAGCCATGTGGTAATCACTGGCGATATGTGAGCAGGCAAGCTCAGTACCGTAAGTGAGCAGTTCAGTATTCGTTAAGTCGAACACCGCAGGTGCAGGGAAAGCGCTTATCATTACTGTATTCGTACGTCTGATATAAGGGTAAGTACCCAGGAGCTTGTATGAAAGATTTGATACTGCGTCCCACATTGAGGTATTAGGTCTAACGTAGATATAGCTGCTGTCATCGGCATTGTTCTCGTGAGTGACATAAGGCAGGGTATAGAAATTGTCCATGAGCATATTGAATGATATGTTCATTTTAAGTCCGGGCTCTATCTGATTCTGACACAGCAGGGAAGTAAAGCTTCTTGATGTGACATTCAGGAAGTATTCTCCCCCTGATTTTTCTATTTTCAGACTGTCAATAAGACCGTGATGTATGAGAGTATTGTCAAGTGCAAGAAGCACCTCTGCCGCATTATCGAAGTTGGTCCGTGAAGTACGGACTCTTGCAGAAAGTGAACTGTAAGGAGTATATATATCTTTTCTGAAAGTGAATGTGAGGATATTGCTCTCTGCAAGGAGAGTACCGTCCTTATTTTTTATACTGAGAACAGCTGTCAAGTATCATCGCTCCTTATAATATTATCGGCAGTCACCAGCGTTACCGTTACATCTGCCCAGTCGCCTTTTTTATTGTCAAAGGTATATGAGAGCAGATGACAGCTTCTGAAACAAAGTCCCATATACTCCACATTAAAAGCCGCGGAGTTTTTCACAAGGGCATTGAAGCTGTAGATGAGATCTGCGGAATAGTCCGCGAATATCCTCCCCGAAAAGGTAAGCTTTGTACTGCGGCTTGCATTATTGGTGAATACACTACCGCCGTCAGCTGTGGACTCTTCGTTTATGCTTCTTGCGGATACAGCCTTGAAGCCGTCGCAGTAAACAACGGCTGAGGCTATATTTACGGGTACAGCTTCATGCTTTGTAAGTTCCGTGGTACTCATGGGCTGCTCCTTTCTATTTTTGTGATACCGCTTGCGGATAGTCTGACTGTAAGCACAAGGCGCTGGATATTTGAGTCGAATTTGATACTCATTTTCGACAGCGAGCAGGTAAGTCCGCACATATCCGATATGACTGGCTCGATGCTTGTATCGTAAAGGCTGTATATCTCGGCTACGGAGCTTTTATGGGGGGCTGTTATGCTTATTTCTATATCGGCTTTGAATGGGATAAAGACAGTGTAAGGTGAATATATAGGTGAGTATGACTCAAAACCGCCTATGCCCACAACAGTGAAGATGCCCTTTTCTTTCTTTGCGATATCCACTGCATCAAAAGCACTGTAAACGGCTGTAACACCGCTGTCTGTGAGCTTGTCTGTTATGTCATTGATTATCTCGCGCAGCATTATAACATCTCCTCTCCGCTTGAAAAGCTGCCGAAAACAAAAGTCTCCGCAGTAATAAGGCTCTGACACATCTGCAAGTAGTCTTTAAGGAGCTGCTTTGCGTACTCATAGGCAGTATTCTGCGACTCCTTCAGCACCTTTCCTGCGTATGTAACATCTGCTCTTTCTCTTGCGGCGAGTATCTGCTGTAGCCTGTAAAAAGCAAGTGCAGCGCAGAGAAAGCACAGTCTCAGATCGCTGATATCCGCATTTGGTCTGAGGATATCGTCTACTTCACGCATGGAAAGGTATATGAGCTTCATGTATTCGGTGCTGTTTTCCTCACCTGTCATAAGCTCGAATATCTCGGTTATTTTCTGAATATCCATACTGCCTCCTTATCTCATGGTGAAGCTGTCTGCGGTATCATCTGACTCCGCACCGTAGTCAAGCTGTACCTCTGTCTTTGATTTTCTGCACTGTAATTCAAATGACCTGCGGAGAGTGATAAGCTGCTGAGTATTCATATTTGCAGCCGATAAAGATGCTATATCAGCCACCGCCCTGCCGCCTGCAAAATAGGCAGCCTTGCGGATATCACGGCGAAGCTCCTCATCACAGAGCTGTATATCCTTAGCCTGCGACTTTATAGTATCATCGTCGCTGTATTTTTTTGTAACTCCTGCGTTTACCTGAGCAGGCACGGCAACGAAGCTCCATTCGTAAGCGTCCGTGATGTCATCGAGGACAGTGTGGCATATATTGCCGCCGTACTTTTTTCCCTTAACGTGATTGCAGGTGGATATGCTCTTATCGTTACCGCATACAGAGCATATCCTCTTGGCTGCGGAGCAGGAAATGCTGACTTCCTTTTTGATGCCGCCGTCAATTTCGGCAATGAGGTTCTTGTTTTCGTCAGTTCTCACCATGTACGCCATAGCTTTGAGGTAAACGTAAGGCTTGCCGAACTGAGTGAGCCGTGTCTCATCAGTTATAAGCTCCGTATCGAAGATACGCGCATTCTGGTTTGCCGTGGAAGCATCATGGTCGAAGATACCTGTTTTGCCGATGAACTTTTCTCTGAGAGTATCGAGAGCATTTTCCGAGAAGCGTTCACAGTCGCGGTCGATATCGTTGTCACAGAGTATGACCGAGAATACATATACCTCGTCCTTAGTGAGGGGACGGCGTGTGAATTTATTGATCTTATCGAGAATAGACTTGTCCATATTATCTCCTTTCGGAAAATAGTGATCAGTTTTTAGTGCTTAGTGCATAGTTATATGTAGGGGCGAGTTCCGCTCGCCCGAATATAACACGATAATGAAAATGATTATATGTAGGGGCTGCCTTTGGCAGCCCGCAACACAAAAACGGTTTTATTCACCAACTGTGATAGTAAGCACCTTAACAGCGTCTGGAGTTATCTTTCTGAAACCGCAGGTGATAGAAACTGTCATCTGATCGAGCTGACGGTCGATGAGCTTGTCGGTCTCCATGATAAGGTCTGTGCTTGTGATGAATTCAAGTGCGAAATTGCGGTCGATACCGATGATAGTATCATTGTCGGCAGCCGAGGTTTTTACAAGCTCTGAGCCGAATGGGAGAATGAGCTTGCCGTCCGCATTTGCAGAGCACTCCTTGAGCTGATCCATAGCAGCTATCTTTGAAGCCACAGCAGGAGAAGCGATAACAGTAGTCATATCGAAGCAGTCAAACTCGCCGTAAAGTGTAGCAAGGTCATCGTATGTGAGAGCAGATGTAGTGATAGGAGTTGTATCGGCTTCAAGTACTGCAACAGCCTTTTTAACTACCGACACAGCAAGTCTTGCACCCACGCTTCTGAGCATAACGCCGAAAACATCGAGTCTCTGCTGACGGATAGCCTCATAGGAAGCGCTGATAAGTCTGCCGAACTTTTCAAGCACAGTAGCTGTAGTGCTTTCTGTAACTGTAGCCTCGGGGAGAGTTTCTGCCTGATCGGTAGTTGTGTATGTTTCCGAGTCATCGAGTACGCAGCCCAGATACTGACCGCTTGCACATACTGTCTTTGCAGCGCAGACAGTGTTGAGGACAGTTTCATCGAAGCCCTTTCTGATGCAGCGTGTAACGAACTCGGGGAAGAGAACGGCAGTCTCCGTAGTCGAGAAGAACTTCTCAACGCAGTCGCAGTCCTGACCGTTTATCCTGATATTGAAGCGCTTGAGCTGTCTCTCGAAAGCGTCCAGCTTTTCAAGGGGAGTACCTGCGTATGCTGAGGATGGGTCAAGCTCCTCAAGAGCAGCTGTGAATGACTTTCCGCTGAGATTGTAAAGACCCTTTTCAAGTTTGATATCGTTATACATATTTTTTCCTCCGTTATTCTTCATTTTTTTCAAGGCGGAGCTCTATCTCTCTCGCCTGAGCGTTTTTCAGCCTTGCTTCTGCAAGAGCTGTTTCGTCCTGTAGATTGATGTTGTCCCACTCTATAGAGCAGGAAGCTTCCGAACCTATGGAAGCAAGGAATGAATTGCCCACATCGCATATGACAGGTGTGAGGAGTCTGCGGTAGTATTCAAGCTCCGATGTGAGTATGTCTGCCTGCTGAGATGACATTCTCTCAGTAGAGCTCCACGAGAGTCCAAGCAGGAACGGCGGTATAGAGAGCTTTGCGATTAGCTGTTCGAGTATCTGTCTCACAGGGACATTTGTATCAAAGAGCTGATTTTCAGCACCTATGACCTTGATATCTACATCTCCAACAGCCACAAAGTCCTTTACCTGACCGTATTTGGCGGAGTTCATACCGTCTGCCCACTCACGTGCTATCTGCTGAGCCCGTTCACGGGAGTACATCATATCTCCTGCCTGTCCCGAGGGCTTATAGGTCACAGCATAGCGGACATTTCCCACACGGTCGTAATTCTGACCGATACATTCGTATATCCTCATAAGGATACCGCTGAGTGACGGAAGCCCTCTCAGCAGGGAGTTGCCTCCTGTGAGACAAGCGTAGAGTATGCGTTCGGGGTGAGCTATTTTACGGGAGCTGCCGTCGGGAGCGATAACAGTATAGCTCCTGCTGAATGGGTCAGCTCCTGCGGACAGCCTTATGCGTGAGACATCTCCGTTCCAAAGCCCTGCAATGCGCTGTTCTTCGCCGTCGGGAACTATCTCACCTGCGGCGCTTCCGTAGGTGATTAGGCTGTCGAGAAAATTATCCGCAAAGCAGCCTATCGAGCGCCCTGTAAGACCTACGGGAACGTTTGCAAGAAAGTCGTCAAGCTCCTGCTGATATCTCTCGTCCGAGGATATAACGCGGAAGCCGCCTGTTAGCCTTATTATCTTCATAATAGCCGCATCAATGATAGGTACGGCATAGCGAAGCCTGTCGTAAAGCTCCTTTTCATAGGGCTGAACAGCCGCAGGAAGAGCGAATTTCTCGCAGCATGAACGCTGTGTACTTATAAGCTCGGGAGCAGTTTTCGGAGTGTTTTTCTTCTGAAAAAGCTTCATAATTCCTCCTTTATTTAGTTATTGAACGGTAGTTTATCGGGTAACGGACAGTGCGAAAAAGTCGCCGCTGTCCTGAGTATTGAGCATATCCGCCACAAAATAGCGCATATCGTCCATAGCGTGGTCGTTTTCCTTTATGGGAGCATCTGTGCCTGACTTTTCGTTCCAGCTGTACAGCGTGAACTCTCTCAGTATATCCCTGCATGAGGAATGGAATTTCAGCCTGCCCTGTTTAAGAGCAGTGCTTACCTGTCTTATGCCCGAGACAACATCGTTATCGGCTTTGACTACGGGATATTTCCCGTGTCTGCGGATACATTCGATGAAGCTTGCAGCGGACGGATCAACTATGACCTTTTCGATATGCCGCGAGCCTGCAAGCTCTTCAAGTGCTGCATAGTGTTCCTCATCTGTACGGGATAAGCCCTCACGGCGCGAGTCGTAGTAGTATTCACTGAGCCTGTACCATGTGCCGCCGCTAAGTCCCCAAAGTCCGAAGGACGAGGGATTGACGGTGCCGTAATCGCAGGATATGACGTATTTTTCACACTGTATATCGCCGCTGAAAACGTGTTCGCTTTCGCTGAACATGGGGTAGACTACTCCGTGAGAAGCTGTCCATTTTCCCAGTATGAAACGGTCGTAGAAAGTGCCCGAATACATACGCTCATAGCGCTTTCTGACGCTTTTCGACAGTGACGGATTATCCGCCATAGTGAAGTGCAGATACAGAGCGTTTTTCTCTTTGCGCTTCTTTATCCATTCGTTGTAGAACCAGTGTGACGGATTATCGGGATTGCAGTTGAACCACATTTTCGAGCCGTTTACTGAGCATCTTGCTAAAGCCTGTTCAACGAATGAACGTGGCATGAGAGCGACCTCATCGAAGAATACTCCCGAAAGAGTCATACCCTGTATGAGAGCGGCGGAGCTTTCGTCCTTGCCGCCGAAAAGGTATACTCTGTTGGTGCCGCCGTTAAATGTCATGTCGAAATAATTGCCGCTGACCTTTTCGCTTATGATGTAGCCCTGTTCTTTCAGCATAGGGAGCATGGGCGTTACAACGTTCCTGCGGAGCGATGTTATGGTCTTTCCGCACATGGCGAAAGCTCCGCCGTTGAATCGCTGACTTGCCCAGAACAGGAATCCCAGCGACATTGAAAGAGTCTTGCCGCTTCGCACAGCTCCGTCGCATATTATAGCGTCATAGCCGCTGAACTTCGGGGATAGCCACCACCTCATGGCTATCTTTTGTTTAAGTGAGAGTTTAGTTATCTTCAAAGCCCTCACACTCCTCATCAGCGGTCATTGCTCTTATGAGATCTGCCGCCTTATCGCGGTCGCTGTAGGCATTTTCAAGCTCGAACAGCTTTTCGAGAGCTTTCATTCTGTCGAAGAATTTTACTTCTACACCGCCTCCTTTTACACGTTTTATTTCGGAAACGTTGAAAAGATCAAGCTTTCCGATAGTTTCCGCAGGCGGCAGCTCATCGGCGAACACAAGATATATCGCATCGGTGCAGCTGCCGAAAGCAAGCCTTTTCAGACCTGATATAATGCTGCCGCTGTCGGAGAGGATATCTCTTATCCGAGCGATAGTATCCTGACATTCTCTTGTTTTGAGGAGCTCGATGCCTGCGGTGAGAGCGTTTTCGCGTGGAAAGCCTGCTTTTACCGCAGCTTCCTCCGCATTGCCCAGTGTAACATAGTTACAGCAGAAGGTATTGAGTTTGGCTTTAGTGTTTCTGTTCAAAAAAAGTATGACCTCCTTTCAGTCCCGAACAAAACCACCGTTCATAAGGGGGCTGAAAAAAGGTCAAATTCAATGCATACCCGTTGAATATTGAAAAAATAATTTTTCACTTTGTATACCTGCACAATTTGTACGGACTATTATTGTACAGACCAAATAAAAAAGACTGCCGAAGCAGTCCAAAGGTTACGATGAGAATATGAATTGGTTTCCAAAGGGCTTCCCTTAACAGGCGGATAATATCCGCCCATACATTAAACCATAGTATTTGTATTGACAGTACAGCGGTGTTGTGTTATAATTGTTGCTAACATAAATCGGAATTTAGAGGTATTATAGTTGTGTTTGTTTATGAAAAAGTTGATGAGCGTGACAAAGTATTATATGAAAAAGTGTCCGAACGTTGGTATGATAAATCATGGTCGCAATGGTGCGTTGACAGAGAAAATGATATTTATATTGTTTGTATAGGAAAGCATGGGGTTGAAACTCCTGTAGTTTTTAAAATGCTGTATAGAACGCATTTATTTGAATTTCTGCTTCCTGAAACAGATATAAACTATACTCCTCCAAAACTTTGGGTTAAACTCCCTGATAAATTGAAAAATGAATGTATTGTTATCCGAGATGAAATAAAACGTGCTTTTCGTGAGGCAAATGGACTTTCTGCTTATGGTTCTCTACCAAGAAATGTTGATGATCATATTTTTGTTTTTGAGAGTTCAAATTCTGATTTATCTTAGTACCAATATGATAAAACAATGCCCCGAGCGTGTCAAAAACGCTTAGGGGCATAACTTTTATATGGGTATTTCTCTTATTTGTTTATTTTTGTTTCAGCAGAACTTCCGCAATAGCTATATCCTCGGGAGTCGTTATCTTTATATTGGTATAATCTCCCACTGTCATGGCGACCTTGCCGCCGATAGCTTCTACAAGCTGACAGTCGTCTGTAAAATCAAGTCCGTGTTCGAGAGCGAAGTCTATACCCTCAAAGTAAAGAGTACGCTTGAATATCTGCGGAGTCTGAGTGATATACAGTGAGCTTCGCGGTGGAGTATCTATGATAAGTCCGCCGTCAACGGTCTTGATAGTGTCCTTTACGGGAACTCCGAGAGTTGCACCGCCGAATACAGAAGCGTCCTTGATGACCTTTTCGATATGTTCGGGCTTTACAAGGGGACGCGCACCGTCATGTATTGCAACAAGCTCGGTCTCTTTGGATATCTTCTTTATACCGTTGATAACGCTTTCCTGACGGGTAGAGCCGCCTGTGGTGCAGGCTGCAAGCTTAGTTATGCCTGCGGCTTCTGCTTCCTCCTGTATTGCAGGGATATCGCTCTCACGGGCAACTATCACTATTTCCGTGATGCTTTCGCACTGCTGAAAAGCCTGCATGGTCACACCTATGACCTTTCTTTCGCCCAGTGGCAGCAGTATCTTATTGACACCGCCCATTCTTGTTGAATTGCCTGCACAGACAATAACTGCCGATGTTTTCATATTACCTCTATTCCGCCGCACTGCGGCTGTTTATTAATCCCTTGAAAAATGCGCACTCGTCATCGTTTGCAGCTGCCGCGTCAGCAGACCTGACATTGCAGTGAAAAACGTGATGCAGCGGCGTATTCTCATCTCCGTATACCTTATATACGTATTTTACTTCCAGCTCGTCCAGTTTTTTCGCAAGCAGGGGAGACTGATAGTTCAGAAAGTCCTCATTTGATGTCATAATGAAACATGGCGGAAAGTCCGCAGTTACATTATCGACTACGTTTAGCTGTTTAAGCAGGGAGATGTGATACTTTTTAGGCAGATAATCCTTCAAGGTTCCTACACTTTCTTCCTTGAAGATGTCATAAATGCCGCAGTTAAGACCAAGCCCCTTTATTTTAAGTCCCTCGGGTATTTTGAACTTGTAGTTTTTTGCGTACTCGGGGTCAGTTGCCATGCAGGCATACAGAGCTATTCCCATTGCGCCTGCGGAGTCTCCCACAGCGAAGATATTATCCGTATCGAAGCCCAGTTTGTCGGCAATTTTCATTACCCAGCGAAAGACTGCATTGGTATCATGGAACGGAGCAGGGTGGCGGTACTCAGGTGCGAGCCTGTAGGTGTAGTTTACCACAGCAAATCCGCGCTTTGCAAGGTCCATGCAGTAGAACTGATAAGTCTCTTTAGTGCCGTAAGTCCAGCCGCCGCCGTGAAAGCTTACGATAACGGGGAGCCTGCCTTTTTTGTCTTTGGGACGGTAAACGTCCATGACCTGCCATTTCCTGTTCTTCCCGTACTGAATATTGTCAAAGCGTATGATCTCGGGCGGAGTCGTAAGACCCGCGTCGCGTTCTCTGTCGCTTTTAGTACACATTCTTCTGAAGATGAAGCTGTTCAGTGACATTGCAAAGCTCCTTTCGTGTTATATATAAATGATCATTTATCCTTATTAATAATTGATTTAGGGAAGTATTATTTTCATTCTTACTTATTCAAGGAACTAAGCCTTTAGCCTTTTGCCATTAGCTATCAGCCAATGTGTCGCCTTCGGCGAATAATTTAAATAATGTGAGCGTAAGCGAACTCTTTCGGCTAATGCCTAATGGCTAAGAGCTCATGTCTGTATTATACAGTATTTTCCTTCCCTATTTCAATTTACAGTATCCATAAATACTCTTGAGCCTGTTGCTCCTTTTTGTCCCTGATACTTACCGTTATAGGGATTGAGGGCGTGATCATCCATTTCGGCGAATACAAGCTGTCCGACTCTTCTGCCTGCCTTTAATTCGATAGCGCATCTGTTGGCATTGAAGAGTTCGAGAGTTATCTCACCCTTGAAGCCGGGGTCTACCCAGCCTGCGTTCTGAATGAACAGTCCCATGCGTCCGAGGGAGCTTCTTCCTTCCACGAATGCAGTAAGGTCATCGGGAAGCTCGAAGTACTCCATAGTGGTAGCAAGTACGAACTGCCCCGGCAGCAAAAGATATGTGTCTGTAGTGATGGTCTTGTAGTTTATGCTGCCGTCAAGAGTGATTATTCCCGAGGGCGAATCGTCAACGATGCTGAAAGTATTTCCGAGCCTTATATCCACACTTGCAGGCTGTATCTGTTCCTTTGTTACGGGCTCGATAACAAGTGATCTTTCATCGAGCATTTTCAGTATAGTTTTATCCGACAGTATCATATCTGAACCTCCGTGATCTTGCGTTTATACTAACAATTATATATGAAAAGAGCGGTATTGTCAATGAAAGCGGTCACAGTATCACAAGCTTTTCAAGGAGCTTTTTGTCCTCGCGCCATGTGGGGCACATCTTATCCAGCAGGGTATAGAATTTCGCTGAATGGTCG
>CAMYYQ010000010.1 GCA_947303535.1 uncultured Ruminococcus sp. | reverse complement strand
TTCTTATCCTCTTCTTCATCTTCTTTTTCTGATTTTGATTCGCTTTTTTCTGATAATTCAAGCGATGTACAGATCAAAAAAACTCTGCGCATAGCGGAGATCGAACCAAATCGCGATCAGCCGAGAAAAACATTCAGCGATGAGGCAATAACCGCTCTTGCAGACTCTATCCGTGAGCATGGTATGCTACAGCCTATTCTCGTTCGCCCCATTGGTACAGGCGGCTATCAGATAGTCGCAGGTGAAAGAAGATGGCGTGCAGCAAGAATGGCAGGTCTTGATGAAGTTCCCGTAAATATCCGTGAGCTCTCAGACCTTGAGACTATGCAGATAGCAATTATCGAGAACCTGCAGCGTGAAAACCTTAATCCTATTGAAGAAGCCGCAGGCTATAACGAGCTTATAGAAAAGTTCGGCATGACACAGGAAAAGGTCGCTAAAATGGTTGGACGTTCGCGTTCTGCTGTGGCAAATGCAGTAAGACTTTTAGCACTTCCCGAAAGAGTGCTTAAAATGGTCAAAAACGGTGAGATATCAGCAGGTCACGCAAGAGCACTGTTAGGCTTTGAAGATGAGGAAATGCTCATTGCAACTGCTCTTAAAGCGGCTGACGGAAGTCTCACTGTAAGACAGGTAGAAAAGGCTGCACAGAAGTCCGCTGAACACGCAGAGGAGTCTGTAGGTGAGAAGTCAAATAAAAAGATCGATAATTACTTTAAGGAAATGGAGCTTTCTCTTAACGAGCGTCTTGGCAGAAAGGTCAAGGTAGACTACGGTAAGAACAAGGGTGCTCTTATACTTGAATTTTATGATAAAAATGACCTTGAGTCAATGGCTGAAAAGCTTGCCAAATATGACTAAGGAGAATAAATATGATAGATATCAAACTTATTAGAACAAATCCCGAACTTGTAAAGGAAAACATCAAGAAGAAGTTTCAGGACGACAAGCTTGAACTCGTTGACAAGGTAGTTGCTCTTGATGAAGAGTACAGAAAAACTAAAACAGAGTGCGACAGCCTTCGTAATGTCCGCAAGGTAAGAAGTAAAGAGATCGGCGGCTACATGGCTAAGGGCTTGAAGGACGAGGCTGAAAAGGCAAAGGCAGAAGTAACAGAGCTCGGCGAAAAGCTCACAGCTATGGAAGAGCTTGAAACAAAGCTTGAGGGTGAGATCAAAGAGATAATGATGGTCATTCCTAACATTATCAACGACAGCGTTCCGATAGGCAAGGACGATACAGAGAATGTTGAGGTAGAGCGTTTCGGCGAGCCTGCTGTTCCTGATTTTGAAGTACCTTACCACGTTGATATCATGGAAAAGGTAAACGGTATCGACATCGACAGCGCAAGAAGCACAAGCGGTAACGGTTTCTATTATTTAAAGGGCGATATCGCACAGCTCCAGAGCTGTATCCTCTCTTACGCAAGAGACTTCATGATCGACAAGGGATTCACTTACTATATCCCGCCGTTCATGATAAGAAGTGCAGTCGTTACAGGCGTTATGAGCTTCGATGATATGGCAAACATGATGTATAAGATAGAGGGTGAGGATCTCTACCTTATCGGTACTTCCGAGCACTCTATGATAGGTAAGTTCATTGATACTATCCTTCCTGAGAGCGAGCTTCCGCAGACTCTTACAAGCTATTCACCATGTTTCCGTAAGGAAGTTGGTTCAAAGGGTATTGAAGAGCGCGGAGTATACCGTATACACCAGTTTGAAAAGCAGGAAATGGTCGTAGTATGTAAGCCAGAGGAGTCTATGGACTGGTTCCACAAGCTCTACAGCTACACAGTTGAGTTCTTCCGCACACTTGATATACCTGTTCGTACACTTGAATGTTGCTCGGGCGACCTTGCAGATCTTAAAGTTAAATCTATTGACGTTGAAGCATGGTCACCTCGTCAGAAGAAGTACTTCGAGGTAGGAAGCTGTTCAAACCTCGGCGACGCACAGGCAAGACGTCTCGGCATAAGAGTAAAGACAGAGGACGGAAACAAGTATTTCCCGCATACTCTTAATAATACAGTTGTTGCTCCTCCGAGAATGCTTATCGCATTTGTTGAGAACAACCTTAACGAGGACGGTTCTATCC
This sequence comes from uncultured Ruminococcus sp., assembly GCA_947303535.1. Next base: position 9,789 of record CAMYYQ010000010.1, on the reverse strand, counting down.
GTATTCCAAAGGCACTCCAGCCATATATGCGTAAGGAGCTTATCAAAGTCCCTGAGAAGAAGTAAGAATTGATTTAAAGCGGTACAGTTCAGGCTGTGCCGCTTTTTATTTATGTGTAGGGGCTGGCGTCCTCGACAGCCCGAAAAAAATTGTGTCAAACGGGACGTCGAGGACGCCGTCCCCTACATTGCGTTCATTTTATTTATTGCGTAAGGCACGGGCGTACATTGTGCGCCCCTACTTAGTTCTTAGCTCTTAGTTCTTACAGGCTAACGGCTATCCAAATGCTCGTCGCCCCATTTTGCCGCTGTACAGAGACACATTGTTATAACGCCTACTACCCCTCCGCACATACTTCCTAAAAGAAAATTAACCATATATTACTCCTTTACATGAATAGCACATGACGGGAGCGGAGGCACTCCGCCCACCGAATAAACTTCCCAAAACGAAATTAACCATAAATACTCCTTTGTTTGATTTATTAGCACTGATATTATTATGCGCAGTTTATTTCTTTATAATCATTTCTGCGCAGGAATATTTTCTGCTTAATTCGGCATAATAAAAGAAAAACCTTTAAATTTGTTGCAAATGCCACTTTTCATTGAAATGTATTTATGGTATAATTATTTCATAAAAAATGAAAAGAGGTAATTTCCAATGAATAAAATAACCAATGACATTTACTATATCGGCGTTAACGACCACCAGATCGACCTCTTTGAGGGACAGTACGACGTACCTAACGGTATGGCTTATAATTCATATATCATAGTTGACGACAAGACTGCTGTTTTTGATACAGTTGACGGCAATTTTGCTGACCAGTGGCTCGGCAATATCGCTGAGGTTCTTGGCGACCGCAAGCCTGACTATCTCATAGTTCAGCACATGGAGCCTGACCACTCCGCTAACATCAAAAACTTCCTTGAAAAGTACCCTGATGCAACTATCGTTGGCAATGCAAAAACATTCGGTATGATAGAGAATTTCTTCGAGGGACTTGTTATCGCTAACAAGCTTGAAGTCAAGGAAGGGGAGAAGCTCTCCCTCGGTAAGCATGAGCTTTCATTCGTATTTGCTCCTATGGTACACTGGCCGGAGGTCATGTTCACATATGACAGCACAGACAAGGTGCTCTTCTCGGCTGACGCATTCGGCAAGTTCGGCGCACTTGACGCTGATGAGGACTGGGCTTGTGAAGCTCGCCGTTATTACTTCGGTATAGTTGGAAAGTACGGTATGCAGGTACAGGGCGTACTCAAAAAGGCTGCTGCACTTGATATACAGACAATTTGTCCGCTTCACGGACCTATCCTTAAAGAAGATCTCGGCTACTATCTCGGACTTTACAACACATGGTCAAGCTATGGCGTTGAGTCTGAGGGCATATTCATTGCTTATACATCAGTTTACGGCAACACAAAGAAGGCTGCTGAGCTTCTGAAAGAAAAGCTTGAAGCAAAGGGCTGCCCGAAGGTAGCGATCGCAGACCTTGCAAGAGAGGATATGGCAGAGTCAGTCGAGGACGCATTCCGCTACGGAAAGCTTGTTATCGCTACAACTACCTACAATGCTGATATCTTCCCGTTCATGAAGCACTTCATTCTCGACCTTACAGAGAGAAACTACCAGAACCGCACTATCGGTATCATCGAGAACGGAAGCTGGGCACCTCTCGCAGCAAAGACAGTAAAGGCTATGTTCGAGAAGTCAAAGAATATCACATTCACAGATACTACAGTATCTATCAAGTCAGCTGTTAAGGCTGCAAATATAGCTCAGATAGAGGCACTTGCAGACGAGCTGATGAAATAAAAAAATCAAGGAGGGACTGAATATGAAAATTACACTCAATCCCGACAAAGAAGTTGTTGACAGAATAAAAGAGGGACTTAAAATGAAGGACGGCTATTGTCCTTGCAGACTGGCAAAGACTCCCGAGAACAAGTGTATGTGCAAGGAGTTCCGCGACCAGATAGCAGACCCGAATTTCGAGGGCTTCTGCCATTGTATGCTGTATTATAAGTCGCTTGAAGACTAAATATGCTTACAGTAAGTAAAGTAAATAAAGATACAGCTCTTTCACGGCAGCTTCTGCAATTCGTTGAGGACTGCTCATGGTATGAGGTAAAGGAGCATATTGCAGATATGCTCAGGTCGTGGGAGTTCACAGACTGGGAGTGTATGTTTGCAGCTTTAGAGGACGGCGAGATAGTTGGTATGGCTTCAATAATGAAAGAGGACTATTATCCGTTGCCTGATATATACACGTGGATATCCTGTATCTTTGTCACAGAAAGCGCAAGAGGTAAGCGTATAAGCGGACAGCTCATAGACCATGCCAACAGCTACGCAAAAGAGCTGGGTTTTAAAAGGACATATATCCCCACAGAATATACGGGACTTTACGAGCATTACGGATACAGATATGTCCGTGATATAGTCAATTACGGCGGAGACACAGACCGCCTTTACGAAAAAGATACTTAAAACTACAGGAGGTCAAAAATGTACGAAGTAGTTATTACAAAAGAGAACTTCAACAGAGAAGTGCTTCAATATAAGGACACACCTGTTCTTATTGATTTCTGGGCAACATGGTGCGGACCATGCATGGCACTTGGTCCGATAGTAGAGCAGATAGCTGACGAATACAGAGGCAAGTTAAAGGTAGGTAAAGTAAATGTTGATGAACAGCCCGAGCTTGCATCAGCTTTCAGCGTTGAGAGCATACCTATGCTTGCAGTAGTCAAGGACGGAAAATTAGTAAATAAGTCTGTTGGACTTCAGCCAAAGGAGAGCATTTTAGCTCTGGTTGGTCTTGAATAAGTTCACTGTAAATGAAATAGGAAAGTATTTAAAGCCCTTAGCCTTTAGCCTTTAGCTATTAGCCAATGTGTCGCCTTCGGCTAATGGCTAACGGCTATATTACACGGTATTTTTCTTTCTTAATTCAAATTATAGTAAGCTCACTGATAAAAGTCAGTGAGCTTTTATTGTAGGGGCGAGTTCCGCTCTCCCGTGATAATTAAATCGGGATCTGCGGGACGCCGAGGGCGGCGTCCCCTACACATTGGTCATTCATAATTCATGGTGGATTGGCGGACGCGCAATGCGCGTCCTTACAAGCTAACGGCACGGGCGAACGCTGTTCGCCCCTACACTAATCACTATGCACTAATAACTAATCACTTGCGGACGCCAAAGAGCGCCCCTACAAAATTTTTTGGAAATTTGCACGCTAATGCCCTCCACGATTGTATATATTAGTGAAGCGACGCTTCTACAGAAAGGAGGAATACCATGAATGATAATTCAGCACTGTACGCATTCAATAAATTCGGCGACACAGTCCTGCGAATGGCATTCGCTATTATCGGAAGCTACCATGAAGCAGAGGATATAACGCAGGAGGTTTTCCTGACGCTTCATGCAAAGCCACAGGATTTTGAAAACGAAGAACACATGAAGGCTTGGCTTTTAAGGTCAGCCATAAACCGCTGCAAGAACTATAAAAAAAGCTCACGTATCACGAAAAATTCTCCTCTTGACGAAACTCTTGAAAATACGCTAAGCTGTGAATTTACAGAGCATGACAACGAAATAAGAGAGAAGATAGAGAAACTTCCCGAGAAATATGCAACTGTGATATTCCTGTATTATTTTGAGGAGTATAACGTCAGGGAAATAGCAAATATCCTCGGGAAGAACGAAAATACAGTAAGCTCACTATTGCAGCGCGGAAGAAAGAAACTGAAAACAGAACTGGAAAAGGAGGGTTATATTTATGAGACCTAACGAATACGATGACCTTCTTAAAAAGATAAAGTGCAGCGATGAATTCCGCAGCCGTATGCAGGAAAAGCTCAGCTCTGAGCCTGTAGAGATGAAAGACTACGAGGACAGCGTAAGCGGAATAGAAGTAGTTCAAAAGTACAGCTGGGGAAGATTTGCGGCTTTAGCTGCTGCATTCGTGCTTGTATGCGGAGCTGTAGGCGGCGGAGCTTACTACTATAATAAGATGAAGGGCGATACTGAAATAATAGAATCTGACAACGATGCTGATATTTTTGAAAAGATAAAGGCAAATAAAGATTCATGCGACATGAAAGAGTATGTATGGAATCTTTCAGGCGGACCAAGTACGCTGGTAAAGAAGGCAAATGCCAAAAAGGACAGAGTTATTGAATATCTTGAAGAGGCAGGAGAGTTTAAAAAGACAGATGATACACGCCTCGCTTACAGAAGTGTAAGATTTGAGTTCATAAATAAGAAAGATGATACTTACCTTGAAATAGATATTTCTGAAAACGGCAATTCATTCTGGAGTGAAGCAGATAAGCAGGGAAATATACTCAGTGAGGAATACCGCAGTTGCAGTACACAGGTATTTTATGATATGCTTGATCTTGTGCTTGAAGATGCAGACGATGATATCAAGGAATATATGACAAAGGTATCTCAGGAGGAAATAGGTAGCTTTGTCAGCACTCATCTGGAAAAAAGTAATGATAAGGCTTTGTTTTATCCGAGACAGGGCTTAGATGATAGTATGTTAACTCACTATGTCATTACAGATAAAGAAGCTCTTACAAATGCTTTTATGAACTTTGAATGGGTAAAGGTAAGAAAAGACGAATTTGATTATAATAACTATTACGAAATGGGTATCAGAGTATCAGAAAGCGGATATCTTATGCCGATTATAGAAGATACTTATCCTTACGGATATTTCAAGCTCAAAGATGAAAGAGACTGTGAAAAGCTTGTATCCGAGATAAGATCTGTACTTGGATATGATGTGGAATCCCGTGATGTAACAAGCGAAGAAATAAGAGATCTATTCAGTAGCGTTACAGATAATTGTTCTGTAAGCAGCTGGGACGGTGAGGTAGGTATCGGTCAGAGTGGACCGTATTACGGAAGTATTTATCGTTACTATACGCTGAATGATGCTAAAGGCTTAATAGATGAGATATCTTCAATTGAATGGGTGACCTGTTCTAATGAAGAAGTGAATTCAAATACCAAAAGAGGAATTATAACTACCGGATCATTTACTATATCTGATACTTCTATATATAGAAACGGATATATTTCTTGTTACGACAAAAATCTGTATTTGTATTGCAAACTGAAGAACGAAAGTGATATCGAAAAGCTTGAACCTATTTTTAATAAATACTTTACTATGACCGAAGCTTCAAAGCTTGCAGACAAGATGCTTAACGGCATTGATAATTTTAATGATCTTTATGCAGATTTTACTTACAGCAGACAGTATGATTATGAAGGTAATTCAGATAGTCAGAATATCAGCGGTCACATGAGTTTCGATGCAAAAGAAAAGAAATTGTATATGTCAGGTGCGGGAACAGAAAATGGTGACGATATCTGTACTACAGTATTAATGATAGGCGATGACAATTCTGCATATTCAACTGTCAATAACACCGATTATGATAAATGTTTAGATTATGTATACTCATGGAGTACGGTAATGATACCTAAGCCTGAGTTCCATTATGTATATTTATGCAAAAAAATAGAACAGTTACTTACTCCTGCTATGCAGCAGAGCGGTGACATCAGTGTTGAGTCTAAGTATTTAGGCGATGGAAATACAGAGTATCACTTTACAAGTAATATTGATGAATCAGGAGAATACACTATAGTTTTGACAGAAAAAGGACAGCTGATTTCCTATGAGGCAAGTACGGCATACAGCAATATAAAATTTGAGCTCAAAAACTATGTATTTGACTCCGACAGCTTTGAAATGCCATATCTGAATGATACATATGAACAGATAAACTATGCAGAGAACATAAAAACTCACAATATTCCTGTAGTCAATGTGTATCCCGATCTCATAAGCGGTATAGGAGTTGGTTCAAAGGCACAGGTAATCACAGACAGAGATACATCTGATATGTACGTAAGTTGTGTGCTTGATATGTTCAGTATACTGGATAAGCAAGGCGGAGATGAAGATTTCTGGCTGCTGCACGGTGATTCATTTAAACCAGGTTCAAAGCATGATAACAGGCATATGAAAGGATATTGTACTGTCGTGGTTGAGACTGAGAAATATCAGTTCGTGATATATATCCCTGATGATGAGAGCGGTAATAAACCTGAATGGGGCGATGATACCGTACTTATCGAAGAGCATTCTGGCACGGCAGATGAAAGCATCGACAGCTATTACAGGCATTTTTCAAAGGAGGATCTTGATAGCCTCAGATCAATAATAAAACAAGGAACTGTCAAGTACTAAGCATTGTGACGCTGCACCCTTTTTCGCATCAAAAAAATGCTTGACCTGAACTATTCGCCGCGGTTGTTGCTATTTCAAAGCTTATATGATATAATATTATTAAAGTCTCCGCAGTCGGCATGGCTGCGGAGAAATTTTTTCGGAGGTATTACAATGAAGCTCATATCATGGAACGTAAACGGTTTTCGTGCTTGTCTGCAAAAGGGCTTTGAGGACTTCTTCAAGGCTGCGGACGCTGATATATTCTGCTTGCAGGAGACAAAAATGCAGCCCAATCAGGCGGACTTCAAGCCCGAGGGATATCATATATATTTTCACAGCGCAGTAAAGAAAGGCTATTCGGGTACGGCTGTATTCAGCAAGACCGAGCCTTTATCAGTTACATACGGCATAAACGGCACTCATATGGACGAGGGCAGAGTCATCACCTGTGAGTACGATGACTTTTATTTCGTATGCTGCTATGTGCCCAACGCACAGGACGGCTTGAAGCGTATAGACTACCGTATGGAGTTTGAGGACGATATGAGAGCATACCTCTCCGACCTTGACAAGAAAAAGCCTGTTGTGTACTGCGGCGACCTTAATGTAGCACATGAGGAGATAGATCTGAAAAATCCAAAGACCAACCGCGGAAACGCAGGCTTCTCTGACGAGGAGCGCGGCAAATTCACGGAGCTTTTAGGAGCAGGCTTTACCGATACATTCAGAAAGCTCTATCCCGAGACAGTTACATATTCATGGTGGTCATACCGCTTCAAAGCCCGTGAGAAGAACGCAGGCTGGCGTATAGACTATTTTGTGGTATCGGACAGATTTATGGAGCGCGTGAAAAACTCCGAGATACTTACCGATATTATGGGCAGCGATCACTGTCCCGTTATGCTGACTGTAGAATAAGAAATTACCATTTTTTATTGACAATTCTCTGCGTCTATTATATAATGAAATCAATAGCACGAAGTTAGGGGGTTGATCGTCATGGGAAAAAAGTTAATGTCTGTGATAATGTCGTCAGTAATATTTGCATCTATGGCAGGTACGATGATAGCTTCTGCCGAAGTAAAGGAAAGCTATTCTTATGATGATATTTATACTATGACAAAGGACGGCTCGATTGCCGACCTGTTCAGCGAAAAGAAGATAGATGCTTCTGATATCTGGACAGCATCAAGAGTTTCGGAGCTGCTGGAAAAGGGTTCATTTCCTGCATTTTATCTCACACTCGATAACACTGTAAATAAATATGAAGTGTTCACAGATGTGGGAGTTCAAGTACAAGTTGAGCCTCTTGCTAATTGCTTGTATGAATATTACGGAGTACCCGATATGGATTTCTGGATAAGAGGAAAGATTGCTGTAAAGCCAAATGAAGAATACCCGGTTTATTATGCAGGTACGATAGTTCCTATTTCACACTTTTACGGCAGATACACAGAAAGACTTGCTGCTGTACTGAATTATATACGTCTGAGTCCTGATTTTGAAGGCTTTTACGAAGAGGATATGACAAAGCCGTTTTATTGGGAAATAAATGATGAAGAGTATATAAAAGGGCAGTATTATATCCCTGATAAAACAAAAGACGTCATGGGCGATGTAAACAATAGCGGTACCTTTGATGTTGCCGATCTGCTTACTTTTAAGAAATGGATGATGAGTCCTTCAGATGCATTTCTCAGCAACTGGGAAGCTGCCGACTTTGACTATGATGATGACTTAGATGTATTTGACCTTATACTTATGAGAAAGGCTCTTATCGAAAATACAGACGAAAAATGATCATATATAAGTTTAGCCCCGAAGCATTGCCTCGGGGCTTGTTCATTCTAACACAAATGTTTGTAGGGGACGGCGTTCTCGACGTTCCTTTAATGAGATTTGATATTAAGCTTCAAAAGTCTTTCTGAATGCGAGGATATTCCGTCCGTCCTCTTTTCCATAGACGGCAAAGCAGATATTGTCAAAGAACCTGCCATAGCCTTCGTCAACTATGACCTTTCTGAAATACTCAGATACCTCGTCGGGCTTGTTGCCGAAGGCTCCGCAGCCCCATGCGCCGAGAACAAGGTTTTTATGTCCGTGTTCTGCTGCAATTGCAAGCATTATGCGTATACGTCTTGTCATTGTTTCTGCTATTTTCTTACCCGACGCAAGTAAAGCTGCTCCGCGTCTGTTAGGTGCGGGAACAGTTATTACAGAAGCCATGAACGGAGCTTCGAGGAGTTTGCAGTGATGACCGCGGAAAACGCATACATCAGGTGAATACAGCATATAGTCAGACTCTACGGAGCTAAGGTGGGTATTGTTATAGCGGTACATTTCCTTTGCTCCGTCAGAGGTTATAGAAGCGTAAAGGGTGCTGCACCTGCAAAGAGCTTCTTCCTGCGCATTTGCGCCCAGTCTGAAGCCGCCGCCTGCTTTATGTGCATTTGCAAAGTTCATAACGAAAGGAGTGTCAAAACGGCTTGCAGCATTGAATGAATCCTCTGAAGTAACGGTTATCTCACACATTTTTCCGTCAGGTACATCTGTATTTTTCAGCAGCTCAGCACCTTTTTCGGGCGAATATGCAGTTACTGCCGTAAAGCTGTATTTTGGAAGCTCCACACGTTTTCCGTCCTTTTCGTAGAAGCCGTCCGCAGTTATTTTTATAGTCTCGTTTGCAATTGTGATATTATTCATAAGATCACTCCTTATTTACGATATCCATGACTACGTATTCCGAGATACAGCCTGTCTTGAACGGGATAGCCCAGCCCGATATGCCCGAGGTAACGATGAATTCCGTATTGCCTATGGTCTTTGCGCCGTAAACAGCATCGTTCGCACCTATGAGCAGTCCGATATAGCCTGAGGGCCAGATATGTCCGCCGTGGGTATGTCCCGAGAATACAAGGTCAGCACCTGTGGCAGCCTCGTTGTCGTAGTCGTTTGGCTGATGATCGAGGATAAGCTCAAACTTTGAGTCGTCAAGGTCTTTCGTGAGAGTTTTAATGTCCTCACGTTCCTTGTAGTGCTTATCAAGTCTGCCGACTATGCGGAAAGTGTCGTTTACCTCAACTACCTCGTCCTCAAGGAGTGTAACATTGTTCTTTTCAAGCTCGCTGTAGAGCTCCTCAATAGTGAAGTCGCGGTGTCCTTCTGCGTAATAGCCCTTATCGTGGTTGCCAACTGTGAAATAAACGCCGTAGGTAGTTTTCAGATCGCCTAAAGCCTTGCAGGCTTGTACCATATCCGCGCGGCATGACTCATCGTCAACGAAGTCTCCTGCGACTACTACCACATCGGGATCTTCGGCTTGTATACGCTCCATTTCCTTTGCAAACTTTTCTCCGTCAAGGGTTATGCCGAGGTGAGAGTCCGCAATGCCCACTATCCTGAGACTTCCGCCTGCTATGGGCTTATCGGTGTGGACTGTGTAGGCAGTCCTTTTTACATCGTGGGCATTTATCCAGCCGAAAGTGAGATACACAGCCGTAAAAAGTATGACCAGAACGCCT